>NZ_JBAMDC010000391.1:0-6000 GCF_036961605.1 Streptomyces sp. KLMMK | reverse complement strand
CCGCGCCGGGTGAGGGGCCGGGAGAGCCGGGCCCGCAGGTAGGCGTGCTGCTCGGCCATCGTCATGCGGCCCGCGAGGTGCTCGGGGATCCCTACGCGTGGTGTGTCCATGACGGCAACGTGCCAGGAAGCGGCAAGTTCGTTGCGGTCTTTGGGTGAACGTGACCTGACTGGAGCGCAATCCGTCCGCATGGTGGACGGCGTGTGTCATCCAGCGGGACGGGAGAGTACGGTCCCGGTATGTCTCGCAGCATTCGCCTCGCAGTGATCCCCGGTGACGGAATCGGCCGGGAAGTCGTGGCCCAGGGCCTCAAGGTGCTCTCGGCGGTCCTCCCCTCCGACGTGAAGCTGGAGACCGAGGAGTACGACCTCGGTGCCCGGCGCTACCACGCGACCGGCGAGGTCCTGCCCGACGCCACGCTCGAGTCCCTCAAGGGCCACGACGCGATCCTGCTCGGGGCGATCGGCGACCCCTCCGTGCCCGCCGGCGTCCTGGAGCGCGGTCTGCTGCTCAAGCTGCGGTTCGCCTTCGACCACTACGTGAACCTGCGGCCCTCGAAGCTCTTCCCGCACACGGCCACCCCGCTGGCCGGCCGCCCCGACATCGACTTCGTCGTCGTCCGCGAGGGCACCGAGGGCCCGTACACCGGCAACGGCGGCTCCCTGCGCACCGGCACCCCCGCCGAGGTCGCCACCGAGGTCAGCGTCAACACCGCCCTGGGCGTGGAGCGCGTGGTGCGCGACGCCTACGAGCGGGCCCAGGCCCGCTCCCGCAAGAAGCTGACCCTCGTCCACAAGAACAACGTCCTCGTCTACGCCGGACAGCTGTGGAAGAGCACCTTCGACCGGGTGGGCCGGGAGTACCCCGAGGTCACCACCGACTACCTGCACGTGGACGCGGCGACCATCTTCATGGTCACGCAGCCCGAGCGGTTCGACGTGATCGTCACGGACAACCTCTTCGGCGACATCCTCACCGACCTCGCCGCGGCGGTGACCGGCGGCATCGGCCTCGCCGCCTCGGGCAACATCAACCCCGACGGCGCGTTCCCGTCCATGTTCGAGCCCGTCCACGGCTCCGCGCCCGACATCGCGGGCACCGGCAAGGCCGACCCGACGGCCACGGTGCTCTCCGTCGCCCTGCTGCTGCGCCACCTCGGCCACGAGGCCGAGGCCGCCCGTATCGAGGCGGCGGTCGCCGAGGACCTGGCCGAGCGCGAGGGCGCCGCGCCGCGCTCGACGGACGAGACCGGAGACGCCCTCGCCCGGCGCGTAGCCGGCTAGCCCCCAGCCGCTGACTCAGCGCGCGGTGGGGTGCGACCATCGACCCGGGCCGCGCGCACGTTTTCCGTCCACGGCCCCACGAGCGATAATCGAACGTGGGGCCGCGGCATGAGGGGAAGCTCGGATGCCCTGACACCGTCAGGGACGGGGCGAGCTCGCGGTCCGCCACACACAAAGGTGAAGGACACGCACTCATGACGACGCCCACGATCGAGCTCAAGCCCTCTTCGCACCCGCTGTCGGACGCGGAGCGGGAGCAGATCCTGGCCAACCCCGGCTTCGGCCGCCACTTCACCGACCACATGGTCACGATCAAGTGGACGGAAGGCCGGGGCTGGCACGACGGCCAGCTCGTTCCGTACGCGCCGCTGTCGATCGACCCGGCGAACATGACGCTGCACTACGCGCAGACGATCTTCGAGGGCGCCAAGGCGTACCGCCAGCCCGACGGCTCCGTGGCCATCTTCCGGCCGGAGGAGAACGCCCGCCGCCTGCAGGCCTCCGCCCGCCGCCTGGCCATGCCCGAACTGCCCGTCGAGACCTTCATCGAGGCGTGCGACGCCCTGGTGAAGCAGGACAACGCCTGGGTGCCCGGTTCCGGCGAGGCCTCGCTGTACCTGCGCCCGTTCATGTTCGCGACCGAGGTGGGCCTGGGCGTCCGCCCGGCCAACGAGTACATGTTCGTGGTCATCGCCTCGCCCGCCGGCGCCTACTTCCCGGGCGGTGTGAAGCCGGTCTCGGTGTGGCTGAGCGAGGAGTACGTGCGCGCGTGCCCCGGCGGCACCGGCGCCGCCAAGGCCGGCGGCAACTACGCGGCCTCCCTCGTCGCCCAGGCCCAGGCCATGGAGCACGGCTGCGACCAGGTCGTCTGGCTGGACGCCATCGAGCGCCGCTGGATCGAGGAAATGGGCGGCATGAACCTGTACTTCGTGTACGGGGCAGCGTCCGATCAGAAGCCGAAGATCGTCACCCCCGAGCTCACC
The DNA here is from genome assembly GCF_036961605.1 of Streptomyces sp. KLMMK. Lineage (NCBI taxonomy): Bacteria > Bacillati > Actinomycetota > Actinomycetes > Kitasatosporales > Streptomycetaceae > Streptomyces > Streptomyces sp. KLMMK. The sequence continues at coordinate 3,734 of NZ_JBAMDC010000391.1, read as the reverse complement.
GGCTCGCTCCTCCCCGGCATCACCCGTGCCTCGCTGATGACGATCGCCGCCGACCTCGGCTACGAGGTCGCCGAGGGCCGCATCTCCGTGGACGACTGGAAGAACGGCTGCGCCGACGGCACCCTCACCGAGGTCTTCGCCTGCGGCACCGCCGCCGTCATCACCCCGGTCGGCACCGTGAAGTCGGCCCGTGCCGGCTGGACGGTCGGCGACGGCCGGCCGGGCGAGGTCACGATGCAGCTCCGCAAGGCGCTCCTCGACATCCAGACCGGCGCCGCCGAGGACACCCACGGCTGGATGCACCCCCTGGGCTGAGGCCCGCTCGCAGCCGCCCGTACCCCGGCCCCGTACGGACACCCGTACGGGGCCGGACGCGTCGGCCGGCGCGTCCCGCACCGTGAACGCAACGCACGCAAGTACTCATGATCGTTGCCGCCCGGACCCTTGTCCGGCCCCGTGCGTTCCGCCACCGTGATCGACCATGGGACAGCACTGGAAGAAGATCTGGGTCGGTTCGGCCGGCAACATGGTCGAGTGGTTCGACTGGTTCGTCTACGCGTCGTTCGCGACGTACTTCGCGGGCGCCTTCTTCCCCGCGGGCAACGACACCGCGAAGCTGATGAACACCGCCGGCATCTTCGCCGTCGGCTTCTTCATGCGCCCCGTGGGCGGCTGGCTGCTCGGCCGGATCGGCGACCGCAAGGGCCGCAAGGCGGCGCTCACGACGACCGTCACTCTGATGTCCGCCTCCGCCGTGCTCATCGCGGTCGCCCCGACCTACGCGGTCGCCGGCTACGGCGGCGTCGCCGTCCTCCTCGTCGCCCGGCTGCTGCAGGGCCTGTCGGTCGGAGGGGAGTACGCGGCCAGCGCCACATACCTGACGGAGGCCTCCCCGCCGGGCCGCCGCGGCTTCGCCTCCAGCTTCCAGTACGTCTCCATGACGGCGGGGCAGATCCTCGGCCTGGGGCTGCAGATCGTGCTGCAGCACACGCTCTCCAGCAGCGAGCTGCACAGCTGGGGCTGGCGCATCCCCTTCATCGTGGGCGCGCTCGGGGCGGCCGTCATCTTCTACCTCCGGCGCAACATGCTGGAGACGGAGGCGTACACGGAGGCCACGGCGGAGACCGCCGGGGAAGGAGCCGGGGAGAGCGCCGCGCAGGCGGCGGAGCGCGGCACCATCCGCGCCCTCATGCGGCACAAGCGCGAGGCCTTCCTCGTCATCGCCCTCACCATGGGCGGCACCGTCGCGTACTACACGTACACCACCTACCTGACGAAGTACCTCTCCAACAGCGCGGGCCTGCCCAAGCAGACCGCCACCCTCGTCAGCTTCTGCGCGCTGATCGTCTTCGCCTGTCTGCAGCCCCTCGCGGGCGCCCTCTCCGACCGCATCGGCCGCCGCCCCCTGCTGATCACCTTCGCGGTGGGCTCGACCTTCCTGACCGTGCCGATCATGACGCTGCTCAAGCACGCCGGCTCGTTCTGGCCGGCCCTCGGACTGTCCCTGCTCGCCCTGGTCGTCGTCACCGGCTACACCTCGATCAACGCCTGCGTGAAGGCCGAGCTGTTCCCGACGGGCATCCGGTCGCTGGGTGTCGCCCTGCCGTACGCGATCGCCAACGCGCTCTTCGGCGGCACGGCCGAGTACGTGGCCCTGTGGTTCAAGAAGGGCGGCATCGAGTCGGGCTTCTACTGGTACGTGGCGGGCTGCGCCGCGGTGTCGCTGGTCGTCTACCTGACGATGCGGGAGACGCGCGACATCGACCTCAAGCGGGTGGGGGCCGGCGCGCCCCAGGGCGAGCCGGAGGCGGGCAAGGTGCCCGCATCCTGAGACCCGCCCGCACCGCGGACCCGGCGTGTGCCAGGATGCACCTATGCTCCCGTTCGCCATGATTATTGGCAGCAGGCGCGCCGGTCCGCAGTGACCGCCCCGTACCACCCCGTACGGAGCGGACACCGTCGTCCCAGACCCGCGCGCAGACCTCTCGCACCCGCGAGAGGTTTTTGCGTTTTCCGGACCACCCCACGCCGGAGGACGCAGGGCGAGGGTGAGCATGGGGACGGTGGAACGGGTAATTCCGGTAGACCGACATCCTCACAGGAGTCAGAGCAGCATGACGGACGCAACCGACGGCCCCGACGATCGCTTTCACGTCTTCGACACCACCCTGCGCGACGGCGCGCAGCGCGAGGGCATCAACCTCACCGTCGCGGACAAGCTGACCATCGCCCGGCACCTGGACGACTTCGGCGTCGGCTTCATCGAGGGCGGCTGGCCGGGCGCCAACCCCCGCGACACCGAGTTCTTCCAGCGCGCCCGGGAGGAGATCGCCTTCCGCCACGCACAGCTCGTCGCCTTCGGCGCGACGCGCAAGGCGGGCGTGCGGGCCGAGGACGACCCGCAGGTCGCCGCGCTGCTCGACTCCGGCGCCCCGGTGATCACCCTCGTCGCCAAGTCCCACGACCGGCACGTCGAACTCGCCCTGCGCACCACCCTCGACGAGAACCTCGCCATGGTGCGGGACACCGTCTCGTACCTGCGCGGGCACGGCCGCCGCGTCTTCGTCGACTGCGAGCACTTCTTCGACGGCCACCGGGCCAACCCGGAGTACGCCCTCCAGGTCGTCCGCACCGCGCACGAGGCGGGCGCCGACGTCGTGGTGCTGTGCGACACCAACGGCGGCATGCTCCCCGCCCAGGTCGGCGCCACCGTGCGGGAGGTCATCGAGGCGACCGGCGCGCGCCTCGGCATCCACGCTCAGGACGACACCGGCTGCGCGGTCGCCAACACCCTCGCCGCCGTGGACGCCGGCGCCACGCATGTGCAGTGCACCGCCAACGGCTACGGCGAGCGCGTCGGCAACGCCAACCTCTTCCCCGTCGTCGCCGCCCTGGAGCTCAAGTACGGCCGCCGGGTGCTGCCCGCGGGGGCGCTGGCCGAGATGACGCGCATCTCGCACGCCATCGCCGAGGTCGTCAACCTCACGCCGTCCACGCACCAGCCCTACGTGGGCGTCTCGGCGTTCGCGCACAAGGCCGGCCTGCACGCCTCCGCGATCAAGGTCGACCCGGACCTGTACCAGCACATCGACCCCGAGCGGGTCGGCAACACCATGCGCATGCTGGTCTCCGACATGGCCGGCCGCGCCTCCATCGAGCTCAAGGGCAAGGAGCTGGGCGTCGACCTCGGCGGCGACCGGGAGCTGATCGGCCGCGTCGTGGGGCGGGTCAAGGAGCGCGAACTGGCGGGCTACACCTACGAGGCGGCCGACGCCTCCTTCGAGCTGCTGCTGCGCGAGGAGGCCGAGGGGCGCGCCCGGCGCTACTACCGCGTGGAGTCCTGGCGTGCCATCGCCGAGGACCGGCCGGACGGCATCCACGCCAACGAGGCCACCGTGAAGCTGTGGGCCAAGGGCGAGCGCATCGTCGCCACGGCCGAGGGCAACGGCCCCGTCGACGCCCTGGACCGGGCGCTGCGCGTCGCCCTGGAGCGCATCTATCCGCAGCTGGCCGCGCTCAAGCTGACCGACTACAAGGTGCGCATCCTGGAGGGCGGCCGCGGCACGGGGTCGATCACCCGCGTCCTGGTCTCCACGAGCGACGAGCGCGGCGAGTGGTCGACGGTCGGCGTCGCCGAGAACGTCATCGCCGCTTCGTGGCAGGCGCTCGACGACGCCTACGCGTACGGGCTGCTGCGGGCGGGCGTCGAGCCGCTGGAGTGAGCCACGGGCGGG
>NZ_JBAMDC010000390.1:0-6021 GCF_036961605.1 Streptomyces sp. KLMMK | reverse complement strand
TGCGCATCGCCACGAGCGCGGCGGCGGCCACGACCAGGACTCCCGCGCCCCCAGCGACGACCGGGAGCACCGGGAAGGACGAGCCGGAAGAGGTATCGGTTGCACTGTTTGCGGACACTTTGCGGCCGGAATCCGCCTCTTGGGCGGCGCTCGCCGCAGGCGCCGGCGCCTTGCCCAGGTCCGGCAGCGGCGGCAGCTTCGCCTTCGTGTCGAGGGGGACGGCGAGGGAGACGGGGTCCATCTGCGCGCCCTCCTGGTACATGCCGGCGAAGGCCTTCGCGCCGTCGGCGGTGAGTTCGGCGGGGGCCTCGGTGACGGTGGCGAGGCCGTCCTTCTCCTGGAGGCCGGCGGCATCGAAGGTGACGAGAGGAACGTTTTTCTGCGGGTCTCCGCCGCCGCTGCTCACGTCGGCGGCGAGCGTCCCCTTGCCGTCCTTCGCCGTCACCTTGACCGCGCTCAGGGCGAGGTCAAGGTGCTTGCCCGTGAAGTGGACCGTGCCGGTGAAGGCGGCGTCGAGCGTGTGCGCCTCCGCGTCGTACGTGCCCTTGCCGCCGGGGAAGCGGAAGAGCGCTCCGCCGTCCTGGGCGCCGTCGCTCAGCTTCCAGGAGCCCTGGGCGATGGACCCGGTGACGTATTCGCGGAAGGTGCGGCGTACGCCCCAGTCGACGGCCGCGCCGGTGAACTCGCCCTTGGGGGCGTCCTTCTTCTCCGGCTCCGGCGAAGGCGGCGCGGCGGAGGACGGCGCTCCGTTCGCCGCGGCCAGGACGTCCGCCGACAGCGCGACCGGATCCAGCGCGGTGCCTGCCGCGTAGTAGCCCGCGAAGGCCTTCGCACCCTCGGAGGTGAGCGTCGCGGGGACGTTGGCCAGCGTGACGGCCGTCGTCGCTCCGCGCATGTTCACGCCCTTCAGGTCGAGCGCGGCGAGCGGCACCTGCGACGCCTGCGTGACCTCGCCCGTGCCCTTGGCCTTGCTGGTCATGTCGGCGTAGAGCGTGCCGCCGCCGTCCTTGATGCGGACGGTGGGGCGGGCGATGGTGAGGTCGAGTTCGTAGGAGCCGTCGGGCTTCTTGTGGCCCGTGAAGTGCACGCCGCCCGAGAAGCCGGCTTCGAAGGCCCCGCTCCCCGCGTCGTAGCCGCCCTTGGCGGAGTGGAAGCGGAACCGGCTGCCGCCGACGGTGGCGGCGCCGCCCTGCAGATCCCAGCGGCCCTGGGCGATGGGGCCGGTGACGTAGTTCTGGAAGGAGGACTTGACACTCCAGTCCAGGCGGCCGCCGGAGACCGTCCGCGCCGCGCCGTCCGCGTGCGCGACCCCGCCCGGCACCGGGCCCGGCACCCACCCCGTCACCGCCGCCGTGAGCACTGCCGTGAGCACCGCCGTCAGCAGGGTGGCGACGGGTGCGCGGGCAGGTCTGGACGGCGGAAGCATCGGAATGCCCCTTTCGGGCGGGATGGCAGGCATCACCCTATGGCAACTTAGGTAAGGCTAACCTAAGCTACATCCCGTCAGGTCGGAAACCCCCGGCCGGAGCGAAAGGCAGAAAGAACCGTGCTTCAACGGCAGTCGGCGGGCTTCGCGATATCTACCCCACGCCGCAAAGGCATATGCGCCGCACTGCTCACTTGGCTCACTTTGGCCGTCCTGGCCCTCACCGGCTGCGGCCCATCAGGCAGTTCGAGCAGCTCAGGGACGTCCTCGGCAGCGACCAAGGCGCCGGCCGCCGACCGTATCGAGCCACTCTCCGGCACGCCGAAGGCCCAACTGCCCGCCACCGTACGGTCCGCGGACGGCCATGACGTCACCGTCCGCAGCACGGACCGGATCGTTCCGCTCACCGGAGCGCTGTCCGAGATCGTCTTCAGCCTCGGCCTCGGCGAGCGGGTCGTCGCCCGCGACATCACCGCCACCTTCGAGCAGGCGGCGAAGCTGCCCGTGGTGACCCGCGCCCACGACGTCTCCGCGGAGAGCGTGCTCTCGCTGAAGCCCACGCTCGTCCTGGCGGAGACCACGACCGGCCCCGCGGAGGCCGTCGGCCAGATCCGCGCCGTCGGGGTCCCCCTCGTCGTCCTCGACCCGGCCAAGAAGCTCGAAGACGTCGGCCCGCGCATCGGCAAGGTGGCCGCCGCCCTCGGCGTCCCCGCCGCCGGGGACGAGCTCGGCCGCCGTACGCAGCAGCGGCTGAAGAAGGCCGCCGCGGCCATCCCCCGGGGCGGCGGCAGCGGCAGGAAACCGCGCGTCGCCTTCCTCTACCTGCGCGGCTCGGCCTCCGTCTACCTCCTCGGCGGGGCCGGGTCCGGCGCGGACTCGCTCATCGAGGCCGCGGGCGGCGTGGACGCGGGCAAGGAGTCCGGCCTGAAGAAGGACTTCACGCCCATCACGAGCGAGGCGCTCGCCAAGGCCGCGCCCGACGTCATCCTCGTGATGAGCAAGGGGCTCGCGTCCGTCGGCGGCGTGGACGGGCTGGTGAAGATCCCCGGCGTCGGGCAGACCCCGGCCGGGCTGGACCGCCGCGTCGCCTCCGTGGACGACGGCGTGCTGCTGAACTTCGGCCCCCGCACCGACACCGTCCTGGCCTCGCTCATCGAGCAGATCCACGCCGGGAAGTGACGCGACGTGAGTCTCCTCAGAACCACGGGCCCCTCCACCACGGCCCCCTCCACCACGGCCCCCTCCCCCGTGACCGCCGGCGCCACCGGTGAGCCCGGTGGCGGGCAGCAGCCGCGCCGCCGCACCACCGCCCTCCTCGCCGCCGGCATGGCCGCGGCCCTGCTCCTCGCGTGCCTGCTCTCCGCCGGGCTCGGCGCGTACGACATCCCGCTCGGCGACGTGGTGGGCTCCCTGCTGCACCGGGCCGGGCTCGGCGGGGCGGAGCTGGACCGCGTCCCCGAGAGCGTGCTGTGGAACGTACGGCTGCCGCGCGTGGCCCTGGCCCTGCTCGTCGGGGCGTCGCTGGGGTGCGCGGGGGCGCTGATGCAGGGCGTGTTCGGCAATCCGCTCGCCGAACCCGGCGTCATCGGCATCTCGATCGGCTCGGCGGTCGGCGCGGTCGCCGCGATCTCCCTGGGGCTGACCTTCCTCGGCAACTGGACGGTCACCGCCTGCGCGTTCGCGGCCGGGCTCGTGACCGTCCTGCTCGTCTACGCCCTCTCGCGCTCGGGCGGCCGTACGGAGGTGGTCACGCTCATCCTCACCGGCATCGCGGTGAACGCGTTCGGCGGGGCGCTCGTCGGCCTCGGCATCTTCGTCGCCGACAACGCCCAGGTCAGCCAGATCACCTTCTGGCAGCTCGGCTCGCTCGCGCAGGCGACCTGGCCGAAGGTGCTCGCCGTCCTGCCGTGCGCCCTGGCCGGCCTGGCCGTCGCGCCGCTGTACGGGCGGAAGCTGGACCTCCTGGCGCTCGGCGAACGGCCCGCGCGCCACCTGGGCGTGGACGTCGAGCGGCTGCGCACGGTGCTGGTGCTGGTGGTCGCGCTGCTGACGGCCGCGGCGGTGGCCGTGGCGGGGGTCATCACGTTCGTGGGCCTGCTGGTGCCGCACCTGCTGCGGATGGCCGCGGGCCCCGGTCACCGGTTCCTGGTGCCGGGCAGTGCGCTGGGCGGGGCGCTGGTCCTGGTCGCGGCGGACCTCGCGGCCCGTACGGCGGCCCAGCCGGCGGAACTGCCCCTGGGCGTCCTGACGGCCCTCTTCGGCAGCCCGTTCTTCTTCTGGCTGCTGCGAAGGACCCGCCGGAAGCAGGGAGGCTGGGCGTGAGGTGGGCAGGTATCCGGCCGGGGGTCCGGGGGTTGCCCCCGGGAAGACACAGCTGGTTGCTGCGAAGGACCCGCCGGAAGCAGGGAGGCTGGGCGTGATCAGGAAGTTCCTCCGCAACCGCGGGCGGAAGCGCCGTCTCCCCCTCCCCTCCCCCGCCGGGACCGTCCGCGCCGAGGCCCGTGCCCTGCACGTGCGTCTCGCCGGCCGCACCGTCCTCGACGGCGTGGACATCCGGGTCGCGGCCGGCGAAGTCCTCGCGCTCGTCGGCCCCAACGGCGCGGGCAAGTCCACGCTCCTGGCCGCGCTCGCCCACGACCTGCCGGCCGGGTCCGGCGAGGTCCGCATCGACGGCGAGCCCGCCGCCGCCTGGACGGCCGCCGAACTCGCCGTGCGCCGTGCCGTGCTGCCGCAGTCGGCGGAGCTGTCGTTCCCGTTCCCGGTCGAGGAGGTCGTCCGGATGGGGCGCGCGCCGTGGGCCGGGACCCCCGCCGAGGACGAGGACGACGAGGCCGTCCGGGCCGCCATGGCCGCCGCCGAGGTGACCGGATTCGCCGCCCGCCCGTTCGCGGCGCTCTCCGGCGGCGAGCGGGCGCGGGTCGCCCTGGCGCGCGTGCTCGCGCAGCGCACCCCGCTCCTGCTGCTCGACGAGCCGACCGCCGCGCTGGACCTGCGCCACCAGGAACTGGTGCTGCGGATCTGCCGGGAGCGGGCCGCGGCCGGGGCCGCGGTGGTCGTCGTCCTGCACGACCTGGGGCTCGCGGGCGCGTACGCGGACCGGGTGGCGGTCCTGCACGGGGGGCGGATCGCGGCGGAGGGACCGCCGGGGCGCGTCTTCGAAACGGAATTGCTCAGTCGTGTGTATTCGCAGCCGGTCGAGGTTATCGATCATCCGCGTACCGGTGAGCCATTGGTGATCCCGAGGCGCGAGATACGAGATTTTGCCTCGTGAGAGCAGAATCACGCACCCGTCCGGGAACAGGGTAGGCAAGCCTCGGATAAGTTAGGGCAGCCTTATCCGGCCAGCCGGTTTTCAGCCATGCCGTTTACGGCGTGAACGTCCTTTCCGTCCTCCCCGAGCACGCCTGGAGCCCCTATGCGCGCCCTCCGCTCCTCCGTCGCCGCCGTCGCCGCGGCCGCGGCCCTGACCGCCGTGGCCGGCTGTGCCGAGAAGTCGGACGGCAAGGGATCCGACGCGATCAACGTGACCGCCTCCGACGACAAGTGCGAGGTTTCGAAGACCTCTTTCCCGTCCGGTCACATAAAGATCAACATTGAGAACACGGGCTCCAAGGTCACCGAGGTGTACGTGTACGCCGCGGGCGACCGGATCGTGACGGAGCGGGAGAACATAGGCCCGAGGACCAAGGCCGAGATCACCGCGACGATCAAGAAGCCGGGCGATTACGAAATCGCCTGCAAGCCCGGCATGAAGGGCGACGGCATCCGCCAGAAGGTCACCGTCACCGGCGGCGGAAAGGCGGAGAAGGCGAACCCGGAGCTGGACAAGGCGGTCGCCGAGTACCGCAAGTACGTCCAGCAGCAGGCCGACGAGACGATCCCGGCCGCGCAGAAGTTCGCCGACGCGGTCAAGGGCGGCGACGTCGACGGGGCCAAGAAGCTCTACGCGGTCTCCCGCATCGGCTGGGAGCGCACCGAGCCGGTCGCGGAGTCCTTCGGCGACATCGACCCGAAGGTCGACGTCCGCGAGGACGGCCTGGAGAAGGACCAGAAGTGGACCGGCTGGCACAAGCTGGAGAAGTCGCTCTGGGACGAGAAGAAGATCGACGAGGACGACAAGAAGCTGGCCGACCAGCTGATGACGGACCTCAAGGGCTGGCAGAAGGTCGTCGGCACCGCCGAGATCACCCCGACCAGCATGGCCAACGGCGCCAAGGAGCTCCTCGACGAGGTCGCGACCGGCAAGGTCACCGGCGAGGAGGAGCGCTACAGCCACACCGACCTCGTCGACTTCCAGGCCAACGTCGAGGGCGCCGAGAAGTCCTACGAGCTGCTCAAGTCCGTCGCCGCCAAGAGCGACGCCGCGCTCGTCAAGGAGCTCGACAAGCAGTTCGGCGACCTGAAGAAGCTGCTCGGCGAGTACCGCGACGGCGACACCTTCAAGGCGTACGACGGCGTCGGCAAGGAGGACCGCAAGAAGCTGTCCGACGCCGTGAACGCCCTCGCGGAGCCCCTGTCCAAGCTCGCCGGCGCCGTCGCGAAGTAACGGGGGACCGTCATGACCGACGCGAAGAAGACGGGCGAGCCGCAGCCGC
>NZ_JBAMDC010000039.1:0-34706 GCF_036961605.1 Streptomyces sp. KLMMK | reverse complement strand
GGCGCGCCGGGCCTCGGTGAGGGCGGCCGTGGCGAAGGAGAGCCGGTCGCGGGCCTCTCCGGGGTGGCGGGCCACGGCGGAGAGGGCGGCCGGGGTGCAGTGCCCGGCGAGGGCGGCGAGGGCCGCTTCGGCGGTGGCGATGCGGGGGGAGAGGGACCGGGCGTCGGCCTCGGCGCGGGCCAGGATGCCGGCCGCGTTGACTCTCAGGCCGCGCAGCCGGTCGAAGGACTCGGACTCGGCGTCCAGGCGCCGGTTCGCGCTGGTGCAGTGCGAGCAGATCTCGTCCAGGGTCCGGCGGCGGATGTCCTCGTCCTCGTAGGGCGCGTCGTCGAGGGCCTGCCGCAGCCGGAAGGCGTCGGCGAGCTCCTCCTTGGCGTAGGCCACCGCCTCGGCGAACGGCCGGGCGGCCTCCTCGCCCAACTGAGCGGCGGCGAAGAGGAGTTCCTCGGCGCTGGTACGGACCGCGTCGTCGGTCTCGACGAGGGCGCGGACGGCCTCCGCGTCGAGTTCGGGCAGCGGCGTCAGCGGCTGGGCGAGGCGGGCGAGGCCGGGCGGGGTGGCGGTCGCGGGGGCGTACGGCTGCTCCTGCTCCGCGCGGCGTCTTCGGGAGGCGCGCCGGGCGCACAGGTACAGCCCCAGGAGGCACAGGCCGGCGCCCACGGCGACGGGGAGCCAGACCCTGCGGTGCCCGGGGACGAGGCCTTCGCCGCCGGGGTCCGCGCTGCCGGGGGAGATGGCGGGCGGGCGCACCGGATCGCCCCGGAGGACGGCCCGGTAGCCGTCGGCGGCGCCGATGGCCGCCCCGGCCCAGTCGTGCTGGGCGACGGCGGGCGCGATGGCGGTGTCGGCAACGGCCTTGAGCTGGTCGGCGCGGAAGCCGGAGCGCTTGTCGGCGGAGACGGCGTACTGCTGGCCGTGGGTGGCGACGGCGAGCAGGACCTCGTGCTCGCCGAGGCCGTTGCGGTCGGCGGTGGCGTCCGCCCAGGCGCGCGCCGAGCGGCCGGAGAAGTCGCGGACGTAGGTGACGTAGAGCTGGACGCGATGGGTGGTGCGCAGCCGTTCGATCGCAGTGGTCACCTGGGCGCGGCGCCGGCCGAGCGCGCCGACGGTGTCGGTGATGCGGCCGCCGGCATCCAGGTCCAGGGGCGTGTCGGCGCGGGCGGCGGGGGCCGGGAGCAGCAGCAGGGCGCACAGCGCGAGGAGGGCGCCGGCGACGGCCCGCCCCGGCGCCCCCTTCCCGTACCGCCTCGAAAGCCGCGTCACACTTGGGAGCGTATGGCGGCAATGCCCGTTCCGCTACTGGGAGCAAGGAGCTGGATACGGAGCGTGCACACGCTCCGTCGTGCGCCCGGCTCACGCCCGGCGGACGGGCCGCGCCGGGCGAGCCGGAGTCACACCCGGCGGCGGATCCTGCTCCCGAGCCAGACCAGCGGGTCGTACTTCCGGTCGACGGCGCGCTCCTTCAGCGGGATCAGCGCATTGTCGGTGATCTTGATGTGCTCGGGGCAGACCTCCGTGCAGCACTTGGTGATGTTGCAGTAGCCGAGCCCGTGCTCCTCCTGCGCGGAGCGCTTGCGGTCCAGGCCCGCGTCGGCGGCCCCGTCCAGCGGGTGCATGTCCAGCTCGGCCACGCGCATCAGGAAGCGGGGGCCGGCGAAGACCGGCTTGTTCTCCTCGTGATCACGCACCACGTGGCAGGTGTCCTGGCACAGGAAGCACTCGATGCACTTGCGGAACTCCTGAGAGCGCTCCACGTCCTCCTGCTGCATCCGGTACTCCCCCGGCCCGAGCCCGGCCGGCGGGACGAAGGAGGGGACCTCGCGCGCCTTGGCGTAATTGAAGGACACGTCCGTCACCAGGTCCCGCACCACGGGGAACGCCCGCATCGGGGTGACCACCACGGGCTCGTCCGGGTCGAGCAGCGACATCCGCGTCATGCACATCAGCCGCGGCCGCCCGTTGATCTCCGCGCTGCACGAACCGCACTTGCCCGCCTTGCAGTTCCAGCGCACGGCGAGATCGGCGGCCTCGGTGGCCTGGAGCCGGTGGATGATGTCGAGGACGACCTCGCCCTCGTTGACGGTCACGGTGTAGTCGACGAGGGAACCGCCGTCCGCGTCGCCCCGCCACACCTTGAAGTGGGCCTCGTAACTCAAGAGGTCAGCTCCTCGTCCGTCAGGTACTTCACCAGCTCCTCCTTGTCGAAGAGCGCGAGCAGGTCGTCACGGATGGGCGGCATGGCGCGCCGCTCCAGGCGCACCCGGCCCAGCAGCGGATCCGCACCCGGCTCCGTGCTGTCCCCGTTCAGCCGGCACACGAGGTTCAGCCGGCGCCAGCGCCGGTCCATCGCCGGGTGGTCGTCGCGGGTGTGGCCGCCGCGGCTCTCGGTGCGCTCCAGCGCCGCCCGGGCCACGCACTCGCTGACCAGCAGCATGTTCCGCAGGTCGAGCGCGAGGTGCCAGCCGGGGTTGAACTGGCGGTGGCCCTCCACGCCGGCCCGCCGGGAGCGGGCCCGCAGCTCGGTCAGCCGGCGCAGCGCCTCCTCCATCTCCGGGCCCTTGCGGATGATGCCGACCAGGTCGTTCATGGCCTGCTGGAGCTCCTGGTGCAGGGCGTACGGGTTCTCGGCCGGCCCCGGGGAGTCCGCCGGGTCCTCGCCCTCCGCGCTGAACGGCCGCAGGGCCTCCGCCTCCGCCGCCTCGATGTCGGCGTCGGAGACCACGGGCCGGCCGGCGCCGGGGAAGGAGGCGGCGTGCTCGGCCGCGTACAGGCCCGCACGCCGGCCGAAGACGAGCAGGTCGGAGAGGGAGTTGCCGCCCAGCCGGTTGGAGCCGTGCATCCCGCCGGCGACCTCGCCCGCGGCGAACAGGCCGGGCACGCCCACCGCCGCCGCCGTGTCGGGGTCGACGTCCACCCCGCCCATCACGTAGTGGCAGGTGGGGCCGACCTCCATCGGCTCGGCCGTGATGTCGACGTCCGCCAGCTCCTTGAACTGGTGGTGCATGGAGGGCAGTTTGCGCTTGATGTCCTCGGCGGGCAGCCGGGTGGAGACGTCGAGGAACACCCCGCCGTGCGGGGAGCCGCGACCCGCCTTGACCTCGGAGTTGATGGCGCGCGCCACCTCGTCGCGCGGGAGCAGCTCGGGCGGGCGGCGGTTGTTGTCGGGGTCCTGGTACCAGCGGTCGCCCTCGGCCTCGGACTCGGCGTACTTCTCCTTGAAGACGTCCGGGACGTAGTCGAACATGAACCGCTTGCCGTCGCTGTTGCGCAGCACCCCGCCGTCGCCACGGACGGACTCGGTGACGAGGATGCCCTTGACGGACGGCGGCCAGACCATGCCGGTCGGGTGGAACTGCACGAACTCCATGTTGATCAGGGACGCCCCGGCGAGGAGCGCGAGCGCGTGCCCGTCGCCGGTGTACTCCCAGGAGTTGGACGTCACCTTGAAGGACTTGCCGATCCCGCCGGTCGCCAGCACGACGGCGGGCGACTCCATGGCGAAGAACCGGCCGGACTCGCGGTCGTAGCCGAAGACGCCCGCGATGCGGTCGCCGTCCTTCAGCAGGCGGGTGACCGTGCACTCCTGGAAGACCTTCAGCCGGGCCTCGTAGTCGCCGGTCTCGCGGTGGTCCTCCTGCTGCAGCGAGACGATCTTCTGCTGGAGGGTGCGGATCAGCTCCAGGCCCGTGCGGTCGCCGACGTGCGCCAGCCGCGGGTACTCGTGGCCGCCGAAGTTCCGCTGCGAGATCCTCCCGTCCCGGGTGCGGTCGAAGACGGCGCCCCAGGTCTCCAGCTCCCAGACCCGGTCGGGGGCCTCGCGGGCGTGCAGCTCGGCCATCCGCCAGTGGTTGAGGAATTTGCCGCCGCGCAGGGTGTCGCGGAAGTGGACCTGCCAGTTGTCGCCCTCGTTGACGTTGCCCATGCTGGCGGCGATGCCGCCCTCCGCCATCACGGTGTGGGCCTTGCCGAAGAGCGACTTGCAGATCACGGCACAGCGCATGCCCCGCTCACGGGCCTCGATGGCGGCGCGCAGCCCGGCGCCCCCGGCACCGACCACGACCACGTCCCAGGCTTGTCGGGCCGTACGCGACATCAGAAAGCACCTCTCCCTTGTGCTGTGAACGTGAACGTGTGCCGTTGAGGGCCGGATCGCCTAGAAGAAGCGCGGGTCGTCGAAGACGCCACTGGCCACCAGGTAGACGTAGAAGTCGGCGACCGCCACGCTGACCAGCGAGGCCCAGGCGAGCTGCATGTGGCGGGCGTTGAGCGCGCTGACCCAGCCCCACATGCGGTAGCGCACGGGGTGCTTGGAGAAGGTGCGGATCCGGCCGCCGACGATGTGCCGGCACGAGTGGCAGGAGAGGGTGTACGCCCAGATCAGAGCGATGTTGGCGAGGAGGACGAGGGTGCCGAGGCCCATGTGGCCCCACTCGCCCCGCGGATTGCGGAAGCCGAGCGCCGCGTCGTAGGTGAGGATGCCCGCGACGATCACCGCGAAGTAGAAGAAGTAGCGGTGGATGTTCTGCAGGACCAGCGGGAAGCGCGTCTCGCCGGTGTACTTGCGGTGCGGCTCGGCGACGGCGCAGGCCGGGGGCGAGGCCCAGAAGCCGCGGTAGTACGCCTTGCGGTAGTAGTAGCAGGTCAGCCGGAAGCCGAGCGGGAAGATCAGGATCAGCAGGGCCGGCGACAGGCTCCACCAGGAGCCGAAGACCTCCCAGTCCGCGCCGTCCTTCATCGGGACGCAGTTCTCCGCGATGCAGGGCGAGTAGAACGGGGAGACGTAGGGCGCCGCGTAGTAGTCGTCGCCCGCGAAGGCCCGCCAGGTCGAGTAGACGACGAAGGCGAACAGCCCGGCGGCGGTGGCGGCCGGCTGCAGCCACCAGCGGTCGGCGCGCAGGTGGCGGGCGGGGATCGTGGCGCGCGAGGGGTGGTGGACCCCGCCTTGGGCGGGAACCCCGGCGGAGGTCGCGGATCGGGGGTCGGTACCAGTGGCCAAGAGGGACTCCGGGGAGGAGCGGAAGGGGGTGGGTCGGTTGCTGCCGCGCTGCCCGGCCCGGTCAGGGTGCGTGCCGGTCCCGGGCGCCGAGCCCCTCCTCGTCCGCGTCCTTCCACAAGGAGGCGTCGTACGGGGCGTCGGGGACCGGCACCGGCTCGGGGCGCGGCCGCTCCGCGGGGTGGACGTCGCGCAGAAGGGTGACGCTCTCGCGCAGGTGGGCGGCGTCCGTGCGCACCCGGCGCAGTTCGAGGTCCTGGCTGCCCAGGTGCTTCTCCAGCCGTGCGAGCGCCCGGCCGAGATCGTCCAGGCAGCGCTGGACCGCGGTCACTTCGTCTTGCAGGGACATGTCTGACCCTCACTTCCGCTGTCGGCGGTTGCGGGTGGCGACGGTGATGCGACTGAGAGTGTCGCGCGTCACACCCCTCCGGGGGAAGATAGCGATCGCGCCTTCGCCGGAACGGGTGCGGCGCGCGCCGGGACGCTGCAGAAACGTTCGTTCATGGTGCGGCCACCCGTGGGCGGGGGCTGCGGAATCGTTCGTCCACGCGGGTGGCGTACACCCGGGCGGCGCCGTGTCGGCGCGCAGCCGGACCGACTGTCGCATTCAGTGGTGAGCAGTAGATGCGATCAACGGCGCATTGCGCCGAAAGAGCCCGGCGACCGAGTCCGGCGGAGGTGGCACCACCCATGGCCTTTAACCGATCTCTGCGGCGCCTGGGCCCTTCCCGGCCCGGGCGATCCCTCCGGTCCGTGCCATCCCTCCCGTCCGTGCCATCCCTCCGGGCGCTCCGGTCCCGTACGCGGCGTGGTGCCGTCCTGCTCACCGCCGGGATCCTGCTCACCGGCTGCGGCCTCGACCAGGACGGCGACGGAGTCGTCACCCCGCAGGACATCGCGACCGCGCCACGGGCCAAGGTCGCCGACGGCGGCACCCTCACCTGGGCGGTCGACACCCTGCCCAGCACCCTCAACACCTTCCAGACGGACGCCGACGCCACCACGCAGCGGGTCGCCGCGGCCGTCCTGCCCGCCCTGTTCACCACCGACGGGCGCGGCCGCCCCCAGCGCAACGCCGACTACCTCCGCTCGGCCGAGGTCGTCCAGCGCGAACCCCACCAGGTCGTCGTCTACAAGCTCAACCCGAAGGCCGTCTGGAGCGACGGCAAGGCCCTCACCGCCGCCGACTTCGAGGCCCAGTGGAAGGCCCTGCGCGGCAAGGACAGCGCCTACTGGACGGCCCGCAACGCCGGCTACGACCGCATCGACCGGGTCGAGCGGGGCGCCGACGCGCAGGAGGTGAAGGTCACCTTCGCCCGCAGCTGCGCCGACTGGCCCGCCCTGTTCACCCCGCTCTACCCGAAGGCCGTCATGAGCAGCGCGGACGGCTTCAACGACAGCGCCCGCAAGGAGCTCAAACTCTCCTCCGGGCCCTTCCGGGTCGCCGGGCGCGACGACACGCAGGGCACCCTCACCCTCGCCCGCGACCCCAAGTGGTGGGGCGACGCGGCCAAGTTGGACCGGCTCGTGCTGCGGACGGTGCCGCGCGCCGAGCGGGCCGAGGCGCTGGCGGCCGGCAAGCTCGACCTCGCCGACGTCAGCGCCGCCGACGCCCGCCGCATCACGGACGCGAACAAGCCCGCGAAGCAGGACAAGGGCGATAAGCCGCCTGCCGCCGCGGCCCCGCGCTCGCCCGCCCTGCGCGGCGTCGTCGTCCGCAAGTCCCTGGAGCCCGGGTACACCCAGCTCGCCCTCAACGGCGCGAGCGGCCCGCTCGCCGACGAGCGCGTCCGCCGGGCCGTCGCCCGCGCCATCGACCGCCGGGCCCTCGCCAAATCCGTCCTGGGACCGCTGGGCCTGCCCGCCGAGCCGCTCGGCAGCCACCTCTTCCTCGCCGGTCAGGAGGGCTACGAGGACAACAGCGACGCCATCGGCGGTCCCGACCCCAAGGCCGCCCAGGCCCTGCTCGCGGAGGCCGGCTGGGAACAGGGCCGCGGCGACGGCCGCAGGACGGCGGCGGGAGCGGACGGAGCCGACGACCGCTCCGGTACGCCCGGCAGGACCGTCGAACTGCGCCCCGGCCCCCGGGCCGGGCCCGACCCCGCCGACGAGGACGACCCGGAGGGCGCCGACGACGACTTCGCGGACGTGGGTGACGTCGAGGGCGGCGCGGACGGCACGGACGGCACGGACGGCGTGGACGAGGCCGGGCTACCCGACGGCGACGCCAAGCGCACCGCCCGCGACGGCGGAGGCAAGGCGGCCGCGGCCCCGGTCCGCATGAAGAACGGCAAGAAGCTCACCCTCCGCTTCGTCGTGCCGGTGAGCGCCGGGACCGAGTCCCTGCGGTCCGTCGCCGACCACATCGCCCGGCGGCTCGACGCGGTCGGCATCGCCACCGAGATGACCAAGGTCGGGGACGTCGGCTTCTTCAAGGACCACATCGCCGCCGGCAGCTACGACCTCGCCCTCTACTCCTGGCCCGCCACCGCCTTCCCCGCGACCGACGCCCGCCCGCTCTACGCCAAGCCGCAGCCCGCCGCGGACGGCTCCCTGGTGGTGGAGCAGAACTACACCCGGGTCGGCACCGACCGCATCGACCAGCTCTTCGACCAGGCCTCCACCGAACTCGACGCGGAAGCCTCCCGCGACCTCGCCGCCCGCGCGGACGCCCGCATCTGGGCCCTGGCAGGCTCGATCCCCCTCTACCAGCGCCCCCAGCTGGTGGCAGCCCGCAAGACGGTGGCCAACGCGGGCGCGTTCGGCTTGGGGACGCCGCGGTACCAGGACATCGGGTTCCGGAGGTGAGGGGCCCGCTCTGTCCTCTTGCGCCCGTCAAGGTGACCGCACCGGGACGGCCAGCAGCCCTCCGCGGCGGATAAGTGGGCCGAGTTGCAGGCCGCGGGCCACCTCCAGCCTCACCAGGCCGCCTCCGTCACAGGAGCCACCACGCAGGGACACCCACCCGCCCCGCCGGCCTGCCGTGACCCCAGCCCCGCGCGCGGGACAGTCGGCCACGCTCAGAGCAGGTGATCAGCCTTGCCCGCCTTGACGTCACGGATCAGCGCGCGCAACGCCTCGCGGCTGTCGGTGACGTAGTGGTCCTCGGACCCGCTCACGGCGATGTAGGCGTTGCCCGAGGCGTCGGTGCCTATTCGGAAGCAGTTGCTACTGTCACCGCAGAACGGTTCTTCCCAGCGGATGTGCGACATGGTGGCCTTCCTTTAAAGGTCGGATGCGATTCCGTGGATGAAGTCGCGCGACTGCGCCACGTCCAGGGCGGCTTGTTCCATCCAGGACAGGTGAGCTCGGTAACGGGCGATCTGCGATTCCGCGGACAGGAAGATCGGTCCGCCCGCCGCGTCGAGCAGAACGGTGTCGAGCTGAGGCACCGGCCCATCGGCGTACGTCATCGCGTTGCCTGCACCGGGGAACACCCCGGTCTCCACAGGCACCACCCGCAGCACGATGTTCCTGCGCTCGGACATGAGCAGCAGGTATTCGAGCTGCTCCCGCATCACCTTGCTGCCGCCGAACCGCATGCGCAGAGCCGCCTCATGAATGAACCCCATGTATTCCATCGGCTCGGGCCCGTCGAGGACTTGCTGACGCTGCATTCGATGCACCACACGGAGTTCAACTTCCAACCTGGGCAGAGCCGGTAGCACCCCGTCGAAGATCGCGCGGGCATACTCCTCCGTCTGGAGGATCCCTGGCAGATGCATGACCTGCGTGGTGTGCAGTCGAGCTGCGTGCCACTCCAACTCCGCGATGTCCAGCAGCCCTGCAGGAAGGCTGCCTCGGTACTGCTCCCACCAGCCACGCTCGCGCTTCCGGGCCATGGAGGCAAGGGCCTCGATGTAATCCCCGTCGCCGCATGCATAGTGGCAAGCCAAGGTGCGGAGCCTGTCCGGCGTGATGATGCGCACCCCGGACTCGATGTTGGAGATCTTCGTGCGGTCGATGCCGAGCAGGCCGGCGGCGTAATCGGTCGTAACCCCTGCCGCTAAGCGCATCTTGCGC
The DNA here is from genome assembly GCF_036961605.1 of Streptomyces sp. KLMMK. Taxonomy (NCBI): domain Bacteria; kingdom Bacillati; phylum Actinomycetota; class Actinomycetes; order Kitasatosporales; family Streptomycetaceae; genus Streptomyces; species Streptomyces sp. KLMMK. The sequence goes on along the minus strand of NZ_JBAMDC010000039.1, from coordinate 25,690 downwards.
AGCTCGGCGCCGATCCGCTTCTGTCGTTCGGTGGGCGTTGTCCTGGGTGGCATGCACCCTTCCTACCGCCCTCGGCCCAGCCGGTCATAAAGCGCTGGCCACACTTCACCCTATCGGGGCAATAGCCACTGAGTATCTGGCACATGTGCCAGTGCCTCGTTAGCTTCAGTGCCGCCAACACGACCCGGCGCAGCCGGAAGTGCATCGAAACGGGCCCAAGTTCGTCCTGCCCTGAGACAGGCCACCGGCTCAGCGCTCGCACCCGCCACACCTCACACGGGAGCCGCCTCATGCTGCCCACCCCCACCCCCCTCTGCCCCCTGATCACCCCCACCCCGTCCAATCCCCCCACCCTCGCCACAACCCACCGCCCCGCCTACACCCCCCGCTCCCCCGAACCCTCCGCCCTCTCCTACAGCTTCACCGTGCCCGGGGATCCGCGGTCCGCGCCCGTCGTGCGGGCGACCGTTCGTAGCGTCCTGCGGATCCACGGGATCAGTGCGATCGAAGAGCCCGTCCTCTCCGTGGCCGGGGAGCTGATCGCCTGCGCAGCACGGTTCGCGCCCGGGCAGGAGATCTACCACTCCCTCCGGTGGTGTGACGGTGCTCTGCGGATCGTCAACTGGGACGCGCACCACGCGCATTCCGACGCACGTCAGGCCGCCCACTGCACCGCCTGCCGCAAGCGCGCCCTGCTCCTGCTCGCCGCTGTCGTCCACGAGTGCCGGGGGACCTGGGGCATCAGCAAGCCCGGGGCCGCGAACGAGGGCACCCGGGTGTGGGTACGGCTTCCGCTGCCCGACGCCTGAACGGAAGGCGGCCCACCCCGGGCGATCCCAGGGCGGGCCGCACAGGCACTTGCCTCAGTACAGGCTCATCAACGCCTCCACCGCATCCGGCGCCGGGAACCCCCCGTCCGGCAGGGCGAGCTCGAACCAGACCGTCTTGCCGTGAGGGGTGCGGCGGCTGCCCCACGCCGCACTGAGCAGGCCGACGAGCTGCAGGCCGCGGCCGCCCTCGTCGGTGTCGCGGGCGCGCCGCCGGCGGGGCTGGACGAGGCCGCCGTCCCAGACCTCGCAGACCAGGGTCCGGTCCAGGAGGAGCCGGAGCCGGATCTCGCCCTCGCCGTAGCGGAGGGCGTTGGTGACGAGCTCGCTCACCAGCAGCTCGGTCGTGTCGAGCAGGCTTTCGAGGCCCCACAGGGGGAGCTGTTCCCGGGCGAGTTCGCGGGCGCGGGCGACCGAGCGCGGTTCGGCGGGGAGCGTCCAGTCGCCCACGTGCTCGGCCGGCAGCCCGCGCAGGCGGGCCATGAGGAGGGCGATGTCGTCCTCGCCGTGGTGGGTGTCGAGCGCGCCGAGGACGTGTTCGCAGACCTCTTCGAGGGGGCGGGCGGGGCCGGTGAGGGCCTCCTGGAAGGCCTCCAGGCCCTCGTCCAGGGCGTGCTCGCGGGATTCGACGAGGCCGTCGGTGTAGAGGGCGAGCAGCGCGCCGTCGGGCAGGTCGACGACGGTTTCCTCGAAGAGCTCGCCGCCGACGCCGAGCGGCATGCCGGGCGGGACGTCGAGCAGCTCGGCGGAGTGTCCGGCCTGGACCAGGACGGGCGGCAGGTGGCCGGCGTTGGCGATGGTGCAGCGCCGGGTGACGGGGTCGTAGACGGCGTAGACGCAGGTGGCGAGGTAGACCTCGGAGAGGTCGGCGGCGCGCACCCCGCCCCGTACGCCGCGGGTGGAGGACTGCTTGCCGCCGGGGCGGCCGAGCCCGTGGGCGATCTCGTCGAGGGCGGAGAGCACCTCGGCGGGTTCGAGGTCGAGCATGGCCAGGGTGCGGACGGCGGTGCGCAGCTCGCCCATGGCGACGGCGGCGCGCAGGCCGCGGCCCATGACGTCGCCGACGACGAGGGCCGTGCGGTGCCCGGGCAGCTCGATGACGTCGAACCAGTCGCCGCCGACCTCGGTGGCCGCGTTGGCGGGCAGGTAGCGGCAGGCGATCTCCAGGCCGGCGGCCTCGGGGTCGCCGGGGGGCAGGAGGCTGCGCTGGAGGATGACGGCGCGCTCGTGTTCGCGCCGGTAGAGGCGGGCGTTGTCGATGCAGACGGCGGCGCGGGCGGCCAGTTCGACGGCGAGGGCGGTGTCGCGTTCGCCGAAGGGTTCGCTGCCCTTCGTGCGGGAGAACTGCGCGAGCCCCACCACGGTGTCGCGGGCGACCATCGGCACGGCGAGCGTGGACTGCACGACGGCGCCGAGCTCGGGGCCGTCCTCGCCGTCCCGGCGCGGGATGAACTGCACCTGCGCGGTGCGCAGCGCGGCGGCGCACGGGGAGTGGAAGGGGTAGCGGTGCACCTCGCCGACCTGGACGGGCTTCTCGCCGCCGGCCAGGGGCGCGCCGGAGACCGCGCTGGCGTAGGCGACGCGGCGCAGCTCGGCGCTGCCGTCGGCGAGCCCGGGCGGGGCCTCGTCGCCGGCGAGCAGGCCCTGGTAGAGGTCGACGGAGGCGAGGTCGCAGAACTGGGGGACGGCGACGTCCAGCAGTTCGCGGGCGGTGGTCTCCAGGTCCAGGGAGTTGCCGATGCGGGCCCCGGCCTCGTTGAGCAGGGCCAGGTTGCGGCGGACGCCGGCGGCTTCGCGCTCGGCGCGGCGGCGGCGGGTGACGTCGGTGGCGAGCGCGGCGACGCCGATGGGCCGCCCGCTGCCGCTGTGCAGCCGGTAGAGCGAGACCGACCAGCGGCGGCGCTCGCTGTGCCCGGGCACGGGCCCGACGAGCTGGATGTCCGACACCGGCTTTCCGGTGTCGAGGACTTGGCGCAGGGCGGCGGTGAGCCGCTCGGCCTCGCCGCGGGGCAGGAAGTCGTGCGGGGTGCGCCCGCGGTGCCAGTCGGCGGGCCGGCCGAAGGCCTGCGCGAAGCTCTCGTTGACGCGCAGCAGCGTGAGATCGGTGCCGAAGAAGAAGAATCCCAGCGGAGATTGGCCGAAAACGGCTTCGGAGGCCGCGATGTCGGTCTCTATTCCGCGCAGTGCCCGGACGTCGACGGCGACGCAGAGCGCGGCGCGCTCCCCGCGCTCGTTCTGCGTGGGCATCACGTAAATCTCGGCGAGGCCTGACTGCCCCTCGGCGAGGAGGCCGCCGGCGGACGCTCCGTGACCGGCAGACACCACGTCACCTGCGGACGCTCCGTCACGGGCCCCCGGTCCGCCGCCCGCTCCGGGCTGCCGGCCGCCGCGCTGATACGGGATCAGGCCCGTCCACTCGCGCCCGTCGAGGCCGCCCTCGCCGAGGAAAGGGGCGGACGGGTGCGGGCGGCCGTGCCCGTCGGCCGGGGTCAGCACCTCCAGCGGGTCCTTGCCGACGGCGTGCCGTGCCGCTATTCCGAAGAGCTCGGCCGCGCGCTCGCTCCACTGCTCGATCCGCCCGTCGGGCCCGAGGGAGAAGGAGGCGACGCGGATGTAGTCGTAGAGGGATCCGGGCGGGTTGTTCTGCCACATCTGCGTGGCGCGCGATCCCTGCGCCGTACCACCCGCCGCACCCGCTGGCTTTTCGCTCACGTGCCCGTCCCCTCCGGCTCATGTGCTCGCACCGGCATCAGAAGGCCGAGTATCCAGCACAGGGGCCCTTCGGAACACGGACTTCACGATCACAGCACGGTCTCAACCCGCTACAGGTCCTTTCCCCGGTCAGTGGCCGGGCAGGCTCAGTTCGAACCACACGGTCTTGCCCGTGTTCCCCCGTCGCGTTCCCCAGCGGCGGGAGGCGCATGCCACGAGCTGCAGACCGCGTCCGCCCTCGTCGTCGGGGTCGGCCACGCGCTCGCGGGGCGGGTCGGGGAGGGGGTCGGAGACCTCCACCAGAAGGGTGGGGCCCGCGTGGGAGTACATCCGTACTCCGATCGGTCCGCTCGCGTACCGCAGGGAGTTGGTGACGAGCTCGCTGACCAGCAGCACCGTCACGTCGGTGACGCCTTCCATGCCCCAGTCCTGCAAGGTGTCGCGGACGAGGGTGCGTGCCTTCCGGACGGCGCCGGGCTCGGCAGGGAAGCTCCATTCGGCGAAGCCGGGTGTCGACGCCAAGGTCCCCGCGCTGTCGTTCACGCCGACCACTTCCCAGACCGCTGCGGCCCCGCCGGGTTTACCCGGTTCGGGGTGAATAATCAGCACATACCCGGTATGAGGGGCCGACTATCTTCTTCTGCGGTCCGAGGTCGCCGCACGTGCGGCAGATGGCGTAGCCCGGCTGCGGGCGGCTCGTCCGTGCGCGCGGGGGCGGGCGCGGAAGGGCCCGCTCACGGCGCCGTGCGCCGCAGCAGCCCCGCGGCGAGTGCCACGGCGGGGCGGTCCTGGTCGAGCCAGTCGACCTCGTCCAGCTCGTCGGGGGCGAGCCAGCGCAGCTCGTCGTGGTCCTGGAGGGGGCGGGCCTCGCCCGCGAGCAGCCTGGCCGTCCAGACGTGCAGCACGTACGGCGGGCGCAGCGGCCACTCGCCCGCGACGCGCTCCAGCGGCTCGGCCTCGACGCCGAGCTCCTCGCGCAGCTCCCGGACGAGCGCCTCCTCGGCGCTCTCGCCGGGCTCCAGCTTGCCGCCGGGCAGCTCCCAGCGGCCGGCGAGCTCGGGCGGAGCGCTCCGCCTCGCGGCGAGCAGGCGCCCTCCGTCGAACAGGGCTGCGCCCACCACTACGCGTACGGTCGTCATGGGCCCCCAGCGTAGGGCCCTCCCGGCGGGCTACGGCCTACGGGTCCGGGTGCGATCGGATCCCGCGGACCTTCGCCGCCGTGGTCGAGGTCCGCCGCGGCGGGGCTGTTTCCGGCGAGCTGATTTTCAGGACGCCGCCCGGCCCACGCGTTCGACTATGTAGACCTGCCGGCGGCCGCCGGCGTCGAGCCGGCCGACCACCTTCTCCGCCTCGGCCCGGGTGGCGTACTGCCCCACGCGGTAGTAGTTGCCGTTCTCCTCCTGGCGGATCACCTGCCACGGCAGGACCGGTCCGCTGTCCGTCATCGCCCCTGCCCTTCCGCCGCGGTGAGCGCCCGCGCACGCCCCTTGGCCATTCCCGGAGAAACCGCAGTACGCATATGCCCGAGCGTACGCCCGACCTTTACGCAGCGGATACGGTTTTTTACGAAGAGGCACGCATTCGGCCACCGGGGCCCGGGGCACGGATGCGGGAAGGGGCGGCACTGGAGATCCGGTCGGCTACGACTTCGCCAGGGAGGGCTCGGAGCGCTCCTCCGGGTCGCCGGAGGCCTCGGCGGCCTCGGCGGCGGCCATCTCCTTCTCGGTCGCGACGAGGGTCGGGTTGCGCCAGGCGCTGCGGACGCCCCAGAAGTAGAAGACGAGCGCGATCAGGGCGACGACCACGATGTCCCAGCCCTGGGCCAGGTAGCCCTTGCCACCGAACTCGGTGCCACCGGCCCACGAGACGAAGGCCATGACCAGCAGGTACGTGACCATCCAGGCGCCGGCCTGCAGGTGCGGCTTGAGCTCGGCCCACGGCTTGCGCAGCTCGTACCAGGCCCAGATCGGCAGACCGATGGCCATGATGAAGATGACCTTGCCCGTCAGCGGCCAGCGGGCCCAGTACATGACCAGGGAGCCGAAGATCATCGCGATGGGGGCGATGACCGGCATGGCCTTGAGCTTGACCGGGCGCTTCATGCCGGGCGCGATGCGGCGCAGCGACATCACGGCGACGGGGCCGGTGATGTACGAGATGACCGTGGCGACACCGACGATCTCGGCGATCGAGCCCCAGCCGCGGAAGACGGCGAGGAAGACGAAGGAGATCACGAGGTTGAGCAGCAGGGCCGGCTTCGGCACACCGGTCTTGGGGTCGACCTTGCCGAAGACCTTCGGCAGGTGACCGTTCTCCTGAACACCGTTGATCATGCGCGAGGTGGTGGCCGCGTAGATCATGCCGGTGCCGGACGGGGAGATGAAGGCGTCCGCGTACAGCAGCAGCGCGAGCCAGTTCAGGCCCCAGGTGATGGAGAGGTCGGCCAGCGGCGACTTGTAGGCCAGCGTGTTCCAGCCGCCGGAGAGGTCCGCGGCCGGGACGGCCATCAGGAAGGCGACCTGCAGCGCGATGTAGATGACCAGCGCGATGAGGATGGAGCCGACGACGGCCTTCGGCAGCGACTTGCCGGGGTTACGGGCCTCGGCGGCCATGTTCAGCGGCGACTGGAAGCCGTTGAAGGCCCAGACGATGCCCGCGACGGCGACGGCGCTGAAGACGGCGCTCCAGCCGTTGGGGGCGAAGCCGCCGTGGGCGGGGCCGACGTTGCTGGTGTCGAAGTGCGCGAAGATCAGCGCGCCCGCGGTCAGCGCCGGCACGACGACCTTGAACACGGTGATCGCGTTGTTCGTCTTGGCGAACAGGGTGATCGCGAACCAGTTCAGGAAGAAGTAGAAGACGACCAGGACGCTGGCGGCGGCGAGGCCGGTGCCCGTGAGCTCCTTGCCGTCGAAGAGCTTGCCCGCCCAGTCGAACTTCCACGAGCTCATGTACTGGATCGAGGCGGTCGCCTCACCCGGGATCACCGAGACGATGGCGATCCAGTTCGCCCACGCGGCCATGTACCCGGCCAGCGAGCCGTGCGAGTACTGGCCGTAGCGCACCATGCCGCCGGCCTTCGGGAACATCGAGCCGAGCTCGGTGTAGGTGAGGGCGATGGTCAGCGCCACGACGGCGCCGATGACCCAGGCGAAGATGGCAGCCGGGCCGGCCAGTACGGCGGCACGCTCGGCGCCGAAAAGCCAGCCGGAGCCGATGATCGACCCGAGACCGACGGCCGTCAGGGCCGTCGTGCCCAGGGTCCGGCGGTAATTCGAGTGGGAACCCTGTTCGGTACTCAAGCTCCGGATCTCCTTTTCTCTCTACTCCCCTACGCAGGACACAAACCGCGCCATCGTACGAGCGTTTTGGAGGACCGGATTCCGCGAAAAGCCCCTGACCTGGGTGTATGTGAGTTTTGCAACAGAAAAAATGACCCGATTACATCGGGTCGAAGCCGGGCAAATCGTGCACTACTTACCCGCGAGTAAAGAACGCTCGGCGGTGCCCGGGCACGCCGAAGACGGCACCGGGACAAGGAGTTCACCCCAGCGCCGCCTTCACGTCACCGCTACTTCACCGGAAGGTGGTACGCGACGCGGTAGCGGTCGGCCAGGACGACGATCTCGGCCGTCTCCACCGGGCAGCCCCCCGCGAAGTACGTGCGCGTGACGACCACGACGCAGTGGCCGGGGACGCCGCCGAGCGCCAGGACCTCCTCCGCGAGCCCGGGCCGGGCGCCGACCTCCTCGGCGACGTTGTCCACGACGAGGTCGATGGCGGCCATCCGCTCGACGACGCCACGGCCTGCCAGCGGGCCCTCCTCGGGGAGCATCACCGGCGTCCGCCCGGTGACGGACAGGGGCTCCCAGGAGGTGGAGAGCATGACGGGCTCGCCCTGCGCCCGGAAGACGTAGTCGGTGCGCATGGTGCGGTCGCCCGTGGCGATGCGCAGGCGGCGGGCCACGGCGGCGTCGGCCGGGACCTGCTCGCTGCGCGACTCCCAGGTGCCCTTGACCCGGCTGTCCGCCTGCTCCTGGCGGAAGGGCGTCGACTCGCCGGCCGGGCGGTACCCCGTGCGGACGAGGGTGCGCGGGACGGGCTGCTCGCGCACATACGTACCGGAACCGGAGCGGCCTTCCACCAGGCCCTCCGCCATCAGGACCTTGCGGGCCTCCAGGGCCACGGTGTCCGAGACGCCGTACTGCTCGCGGATGCGCGCCTGGGACGGCAGCCGGGTATGCGGCGGCAACTCACCGGCGACGATCTTCTGACGTAGATCGCCGGCCACTCGAAGGTACGCGGGCTGGTCACCGAAGGCCACGGCCACTCCCAACAGGTTGACAGTCCGCAACAGCTTGGCAACCCTCGGTTGCTGTCCGCAACTCAAGGCCATTGATTCACTAGATGTAGTGAATTGCAGCTCAGGGACGCTTAGTTGGCGGCAGCACCCACGCAAGCGGTGAGGGCCACCCCCGGCACATCCGCAAATATGCACCGGCCGATGCATACCCAGCCCACGCGCCGCAAACACGCTCCGTTACGGGAGAGGGTGACCGGCCGCGCCCGCCTCGCCCCGGACCGGCTCCCACTGGTCCGTTGGTGGGCAAAGCGCCCCGCACACGCTTGCGCCTGCCGCCCCGCTCCCCCGCGGCGCCCAACAATCGCCCTGGTCAGCGACGTACGGACCCGGCGGCGTGCAGACGGCGCCGGGCCACACCGAGGGGAACGACCCGATGGACAGAGCGGAACACCCGGACCGCAGAGCCCTGCTCGCCGGCGGCCTCGCGGTCGGCGCGATCGCCCTCACGGGGTGCTCGGCGAGGAGCACCGCCCCGTGGGCGGCGGCCGGCCTGGCGCAGGAGGTGCGGCCGGTCACGCCCGCCGCGGCCTTCGCGCGGCTGATGGACGGCAACAGGCGCTGGGTCAGCGGGCACCTCCACCACCCCGACCGGGACCCGGACCGGCGCGAGTTCGTCGCGCAGGCGCAGGAGCCCTTCGGTTCGGTCCTGTCGTGCATCGACTCCCGCGTCCCGCCCGAGCTTCTCTTCGACACCGGGCTGGGCGACCTGTACGTGATGCGCACGGGCGGGCAGGCGGTCGGCCCGGTGGTCACCGGCTCCGTGGAGTACGGGCCCATGACGAGCGGCACCCCGCTGATCGTCGTCCTCGGGCACCAGCGCTGCGGCGCCGTCGAGGCCGCCTACAAGTCCTTCCGCGACCACAAGCCGCTGCCCGGCAACCTGCAGGCGATCGCCAGGGCGCTGCGGCCGGCGTACGAACGGGCACGCCGCGAGGGCGGCGCCGACCCGGTCGACACCATGGCCCGCGCCCAGGTCCGCCTGACCGCGGCCGACCTCCGCTCCAACCGCGACCTGGCCCCCCTCGTCCGCAAACGCACCCTCGCCGTGGTCGCCGCCTACTACTCCCTCGACACGGGCACGGTCGAAGTCCTGGCCGGGGCTCCGTCCCGCTCCTGACCCGCCGGACGGACGGGGCACCTTCGGTGTCGCTCGTGGCCGGCTACCAAGACCGGCCGGTCATGAGCGGCGAATCGCCGGAATTCCTCCGGCCGGGGATCGTCGGCCCCTCCGGCCCGAGACGCGGGCCGCTACCGTGAAGCCATGACCGCACTGCCCGACTGGATGCGCCCACCGCGCTTGGAAGGCTGGTTCGCGGAGGATCTGGACCGCCTCCCCGAGGCACCGCGTCACACCGAGCTGATCGATGGAGCGCTTGTCTTCAGGCTGTCGCCGCAGCGGTCGTGGCACAGCCGCCTCGTCACCATGCTCACCATCGCCCTCATGGAGCAGGCACCCGCCGACGTCAGGGTCGGCCGCGAGATGACGATCAAGCTCGACGAGCGCAACCGGCCCGAACCGGACCTTCTGATGACGACCGCCGACTTCGACGGTGACCGGACCTGGTTCGCCCCCGACGAGGTGCAACTCGTCATCGAGGTCGTCTCCCCCGAGTCCGCCCACCGCGACCGCACCGTAAAGCTGCGCAAGTACGCCGAGGCGGGCATCCCCCACTACTGGTGCATCGAGGACGAGGACGACGCACCCGTCGTCCACGTCTACGAGCTCGACGAGCCGACCCGCACCTATGCGCCCGCCGGTATTTTCCGGGGCTCGCTCCGGCGCCCGGTGCCCTTCGAGATCGCCCTCGACCTGGACAAGCTCACGCCGCCCCGCAGGAGCTGAGCGCAGAGAACGCAGGAAGGGCCGGGCTCACCGGAGCCCGGCCCTTCCTGCACGGTCGTCAGACGTTGAAGCGGAACTCCACCACGTCGCCGTCCGCCATCACGTACTCCTTGCCCTCCATGCGGGCCTTGCCGGCCGCGCGGGCGTCGGCTACGGAGCCGGCGGCGATCAGGTCGTCGAAGGAGATGACCTCGGCCTTGATGAAGCCCTTCTGGAAGTCGGTGTGGATGACACCGGCCGCCTCGGGGGCCGTGGCGCCCTTCTTGATCGTCCAGGCGCGGGTCTCCTTGGGACCGGCAGTGAGGTAGGTCTGCAGGCCCAGGGTGTCGAAGCCGACGCGGCCCAGGGTGGCGAGACCGGGCTCGTCCTGGCCCATGGACTGCAGCAGCTCCAGCGCCTCCTCGTCGTCCAGCTCGATGAGCTCGGACTCGATCTTGGCGTTGAGGAAGATGGCCTCGGCCGGGGCGACCAGCGCGCGCTGCTCGTTCTTGAAGTCCTCGTCGACCAGCTCGTCCTCGTCCACGTTGAAGACGTAGAGGAAGGGCTTGGTGGTGAGCAGGTGCAGCTCGTGCAGCAGGTCGCCGCGCTCGGTGCCCTTGGTGATGCCCGCGGAGAACAGAGTCTGGCCCGACTCCAGGATCGTCTTCGCCTCCTCGACGGCGGCGAGGACGGCGACCTTCTCCTTCTGGAGGCGCGACTCCTTGGTCAGGCGCGGGACCGCCTTCTCGACCGACTGCAGGTCGGCCAGGATCAGCTCGGTGTTGATCGTCTCGATGTCGTCCTTGGGCGAGACCTTGCCGTCGACGTGGACGACGTTCTCGTCCTTGAAGGCGCGGATGACCTGGCAGATCGCGTCGGACTCGCGGATGTTCGCGAGGAACTTGTTGCCCAGGCCCTCGCCCTCGGAGGCACCGCGGACGATGCCCGCGATGTCGACGAAGTCGACCGTGGCGGGGAGGATCTTCTGCGAGCCGAAGATCCCGGCCAGCTTCTGCAGCCGGGCGTCGGGGACGCCGACGACGCCCACGTTGGGCTCGATGGTGGCGAACGGGTAGTTGGCCGCCAGCACGTCGTTCTTGGTCAGGGCGTTGAACAGGGTCGACTTGCCGACATTGGGCAGACCGACGATTCCGATCGTGAGCGACACGTGGCGACTTCCCGTAGGTTCCAAAGGGTCCGCGGCCCACTGGCGGGCCGGTCATGGCCCACTGCCGGGCCGGTCATCCAGTCTACGGGTCCACTCGTCCGGCGGGCCCGTACGGACTATCAGTCGAACGTATGGCCAAGGTGGCTCAAACCGCGTGTCCAACGCCGGATTCCTCCCGCTTGTCGACCTAGTTTGGTCGGGTGGAGCAACCCAGCACGCGCACGCCCCAGGGCAAGGCCCGCCGCGTCCCTCCCGTGCCGCGGCCCGCGGCGCCCGTGGGACAGGGCCGGGCCGCCGCCGTCCGCCGCCCCCGCAGCGGGCCGTCCACGCAGCAGCTGCGGGCCCTGGGGCGGCTGCCGGCGCCCCGGCTGACCGGCCTCGGCAGCGGCGTGCTCACGACCGCGTGGATGCTCGGCATCGGCTGGCTGGACTCGCTGGCCGGCGGCTCCTACGCCTTCTACGGGCTCTTCTTCCTGCTGGCGGGCACCGTGTGCGCGCTGTGGGTGCGGCCGGCCGACCTGATCACCGCGCCCGTCACCGCCCCCATCGCCTTCGCCGTGGGCGCCGTGCCCCTGGCCGGCGGGGGCGACGGGGCGGGTGCCAAGGTCATGGGCCTGGTCACGCTGCTGTCGCTGAACGCGGGCTGGCTCTACGCGGGCACCCTGCTGACCGCCCTGATCACGCTGGTGCGCAGGATCGTGCTGATCAGGCGGCGGAGACGGGCACGGCTGCGCCGGTCGCAGCGGCAGCAGCCATCGCGGCCCCCACGATCCCCGCGTTGTTCTCCAGCTCAGCAGGAACGATCTCGGCGCTGACGCCCTCGATCAGCGGCAGGAACTTGGCCGCCTTGCGGCTCACGCCGCCGCCGATGACGAACAGCTCGGGCGAGAACAGCATCTCCACATGGGCCAGGTAGCGCTCCACGCGCCGGGCCCAGTGATGCCACTTCAGGCCCTCTTCCTCCTTGGCCCGGGTGGAGGCGCGGGTCTCCGCGTCGTGGCCCTGCAGCTCCAGGTGGCCCAGCTCGGTGTTGGCGACGAGCTTGCCGTCGGTGAAGACCGCGCTGCCGATGCCTGTGCCGAAGGTGAGCACGATGACGGTGCCGCGGCGGCCGCGGCCCGCCCCGAAGTGCATTTCGGCCAGGCCGGCGGCGTCGGCGTCGTTCAGCACGGTCACCGGCGCGCCCAGCCGCTCGCCGAGCAGCCCCGCGGCGTCCCGGCCGATCCAGCCCTTGTCGACGTTGGCGGCCGTGCGCGTCGTGCCGCCGACGACCACGCCGGGGAACGTGGCCCCGACCGGCCCGGCGGGTGCGCCGAAGTGCTCCATGACCTGCCAGACGCTGTCCGCGACGGCGTCCGGGGTCGCCGGGTGCGGAGTGAGCACCTTGAAGCGCTCCTGGGTGAGCTCGCCCCGCAGCACGTCGACCGGAGCGCCCTTGATGCCCGATCCGCCGATGTCCACGCCGAATACGTTCATGGCCACCACGCTACGGCGTGGTGGCCATGAATGCAGGGTTCCTGCGCGGTCGGGGGGCCCTTAGGCGGACTCGCCGCCGGCCAGCCCCGCGGCCTCCGCGCGCAGGTCGCGGCGGAGCTCCTTCGGCAGGGAGAAGGTGATGCTCTCCTTGGCGGCGGTGATCGTCTCGACGTCGCCGTAGCCGCGCTCGGCCAGCCAGTCCAGGACGCCCTCGACGAGGATCTCCGGGACGGAGGCGCCGGAGGTCACACCGACCGTGGTGACGCCCTCCAGCCAGGCCTCGTCGATCTCGTCGGCGTAGTCCACCAGGTGGGCGTCCTTGGCGCCGGCGCCGAGGGCGACCTCGACCAGGCGGACGGAATTGGAGGAGTTCTTCGAGCCGACGACGATCACCAGGTCGGCGTCGGCGCCCATCTGCTTGACCGCGGTCTGACGGTTCTGCGTGGCGTAGCAGATGTCGTCCGACGGCGGGGAGAGCAGGTTGGGGAACTTCTGCTGCAGCGCGCCGACGGTCTCCATCGTCTCGTCGACCGAGAGCGTGGTCTGGGAGAGCCAGACGACCCGGTCCGGGTCGCGGACCTCGACGTTCGCCACGTCGCCGGGGCCGTCGACCAGGGTGATGTGGTCGGGCGCCTCGCCGCTGGTGCCGATGACCTCCTCGTGGCCCTCGTGGCCGATCAGGAGGATGTCGTAGTCGTCGTTGGCGAAGCGGACGGCTTCCTTGTGGACCTTGGTGACCAGCGGGCAGGTGGCGTCGATGGTGGCGAGCTTGCCGCGCCGGGCCTCCTCGTGGACGACCGGGGCGACGCCGTGCGCGGAGAAGATGACGATGTTGCCCTCGGGCACCTCCTCCGTCTCGTCGACGAAGATCGCGCCCTTCTTCTCCAGGGTCTTCACCACGTACTTGTTGTGGACGATCTCATGACGCACGTAGACGGGGGCGCCGTACTGCTCCAGGGCCTTCTCGACGGCGATCACGGCGCGGTCCACACCCGCGCAGTAGCCACGGGGGGCGGCGAGGAGGACCTTGCGGGCGGTGGGTGCAGTCATGCCGTCCATCGTAAGGGCCCGCGGTGCCGACCGGCGGCGGGCGGCCCGGTGGGGCACGATGACGGAAGCCGCGATTCCGTCCGCTCTAGGGGCAGCCCATGACCGCACCCGTGACCGCATCCCCCGGCGGCACCGACGGAAAGCTTCACCGCACCCTCACCTTCCGGGACCTGATCGTCTACGGGATGCTGTTCATCGCCCCCATGGCGCCGGTGGGGATCTTCGGCACGCTGGACGCGAAGTCGCGCGGGGCGGTGGCGCTCGTCTACATCGTCGCGACGGTCGCGATGGCCTTCACCGCCTTCTCGTACGCACAGATGGTGCGCGTCGCCCCGCAGGCCGGCTCGGTCTACACCTACGCGCGCGTGGGGCTCGGCGAGGGCCCGGGGTTCATCGCCGGCTGGATGGCGATGCTGGACTACCTCCTGATCCCCGCGGTGGCCTACCTCTTCTCGGGGATCGCCCTGCACGCGCTGGTGCCGTCGGTGTCGCAGTGGGTGTGGACGGCCGTCGCGGTCACGGTGACGACCGCCCTGAACCTGGCGGGCGTGCGGACGGCCGCCGTCGTCGGCTTCCTGGTGCTCGCCATGGAGATCGCCGTCCTGCTGGTCTTCGTGGCGTGCGCGGTGTTCGCCCTCGCGGAGCACGGCGCCCGGCGCGGCTGGCTGTCGCCGCTGACCGGGGAGAGCGGCTTCGCCGCGGGCGCGGTGGTCGCCGCGGTGTCCGTGGCGGTGCTGTCGTACCTGGGCTTCGACGCGATCGCGGCGTTCGCAGAGGAGGCCGCGGGGGGCTCGGAGCGCGTCGCCCGGGCGGTGATGACGTGCCTGGCGGTCGCGGGCGTGCTGTTCATCGTCCAGACGTACCTGGCGGCGCTGCTCGCCCCGATGTCGGCGGCGGAGCTGGAGGCGGACCCGGCCGCGCAGGGCTCGGCGTTCTACGACACGGTGGACTCGGCGACCGGCGCGTGGCTGCACGACCTGGTGGCGGTCAGCAAGGCCGTCGGGGCGGCGTTCGCGGCGCTGGCGGGGCAGGCCGCGGCGGGGCGGCTGCTGTTCGCGATGGCGCGGGACAGGAGGCTGCCGAGCCTGCTGTCGAAGGTGGACCCGGCCTCGGGCGTGCCCCGGATCGCGGTGCTGGGCGCGGCGGTGGTCAACCTCGTGGCGGCGGTGTGGGCGGCGCGGCGCGACGACGGCCTGGACCGCCTGGTGTCGGTGGTGAACGTGGGCGCGCTGGTGGCCTTCGCGCTGCTGCACCTGTCGGTGATCGGCTGGTTCGCGGTGCGCCGGCGGGGCCGGGAGCTGCGGCCCGTACGGCATGTGGTGATGCCCCTGCTGGGGCTGGCGGTGGTGATCGCGGTGATCGTCGAGGCGTCGGCCACGGCGCAGGTCGTGGGCGGGCTGTGGCTGGTGGCGGGGCTGGGGGTGCTGGGGGCGGAGGTGCTCCGCAGGGGTCCGACGTAGCGCGGTGCCGCCGACATGGGGGTTCGCCGGTGCGCGGCGGGCCGCTGACGCGGTGGCGAGCGGGCTTTCGGCACCGCCGGACTGCGCCGCGGTGGTTGCTCGCCGCGGCGGCGGTCTTGAGAGGCCGGGCCTCTCGGCCGGCGGAGCCGGCGCGCGCAGCGAAGACGCCGGGCAGAGCCGGGCGGCCCACCGGGCGCTCACGGAAATGCCCGCCGCGACGGCGCGCAACCACTACGGCGAGGGCCCGGCGGAATGCGCGCGCCCACCGGAACCCGCACGTGTCAGCACCCCCCACTACGCTCAGCCCATGGCCCTCAACACGTCCCCCGACGCCCCGATCCCGGTGGGGCAGGTGTCCCGGCTCATCGGCGGCTGGATCGACCGTCTCGGCGCGGTGTGGGTCGAGGGGCAGATCACCCAGCTCTCCCGCCGCCCGGGCGCCGGCGTCGTCTTCCTGACGCTGCGCGACCCGGCGCACGACATCTCGCTGTCCGTCACCTGCTACCGCGCGGTCTTCGACCGGGTCGCCGACATCGTCTCGGAGGGCGCGCGCGTCGTCGTGCACGCCAAGCCCGAGTGGTACGCCCCGCGCGGTCAGCTCTCGCTGCGGGCGGCGGAGATCCGGCCGGTGGGCGTCGGGGAGCTGCTGGCGCGGCTGGAGCAGCTGAAGAAGTCGCTGGCGGCGGAGGGCCTGTTCGCGGCGGACCGCAAGCGGCCGCTGCCGTTCCTGCCGCAGCTGATCGGCCTGGTCTGCGGCCGCGCCTCGGCCGCCGAGCGGGACGTCCTGGAGAACGCCCGGCACCGCTGGCCCGCCGTCCGCTTCGAGATCCGCAACGTGCCCGTCCAGGGCGTGCACGCGGTCCCGCGCGTCATCGAGGCCGTCGAGGAGCTCGACAAGGCCCCCGGCGTGGACGTGATCATCGTGGCGCGCGGCGGCGGCAGCGTCGAGGACCTGCTGCCGTTCTCCGACGAGCGCTTGGTGCGGACCGTGGCCGCGTGCAGCACGCCGGTGGTCTCCGCGATCGGCCACGAGCCCGACTCCCCCCTGCTGGACCTGGTCGCGGACCTGCGCGCGTCCACGCCGACGGACGCGGCCAAGCGCGTGGTGCCCGACGTCGGCGAGGAGCTGGTCCGGGTCCGCCAGCTGCGCGAGCGCGCCCTGCGCTGCGTCACCGCGCACCTGGACCGCGAGGAGCGCGGCCTGGCGTCGGTGCGGGCCCGCCCGTGCATGCAGCACCCGCAGCGGATGGTGGAGGAGCGCGAGGACCGCATCGACGCGCTGACCGCCCGGGCGCGCCGGACGCTCGGCCATCTGCTGGACCGTGCGGACTCGGAGCTGTCGCACACGCACGCGCGCGTGGTCGCGCTGTCCCCGGCGGCGACGCTGCGCCGGGGTTACGCCGTGCTGCAGCACGCGGACGGCTCGGTGGTGCGGGACGCCGCGGAGGTGACGGCGGAGGAGGAGCTGCGGGCCCGGGTCGCGGAGGGCGAGTTCACGGTGCGGCCCGTTGCGGGGTCCGCTGTCGTACCCCCCGCATAGGCTGGTGGCCATGGCGACGACAACGGATGCGCTGGGGTACGAGCAGGCTCGCGACGAGCTGATCGAGGTCGTGCGCCGCCTGGAGGCGGGCGGCACGACGCTGGAGGAGTCGCTGGCCCTGTGGGAGCGCGGCGAGGAGCTGTCGAAGGTGTGCCGGCGCTGGCTGGAGGGCGCGCGGGCGCGGCTGGACGCGGCGCTGGCCTCCGAGGAGGAGGCCGGGGCGGCCGAGGGTGCCGCGGAGGACGCCGAAGAGGCGCCCTGACCCCGGCTCACCCCATCTGACCAGGCAATACATCACCGAGGGCGGGTGAGCCCCACCACACCCCCACCCCTTTAGTTGAAGTTTCATCTACTTGTCGTACAGTGGATCCCGTAAGCCCCGCCCCCGGGATCTTCCGTACGCAAGAAGGTGCACCGCCATGTCCCTCGCCCTCGACTCCGCCGCCCAGGACCTGCTCTTCCGTGAGGCGCACACCGCCAACACCTTCTCGGACGAGCCGGTGACCGACGAGCAGATCCAGGCCGTCTACGACCTGGTCAAGTACGCCCCGACGGCGTTCAACCAGTCGCCCCTGCGCATCGTGCTGATCCGCTCCGAGGAGGCCCGCGAGCGCCTCGCGCCCCTGATGGCCGAGGGCAACCGCGAGAAGACCCGCAACGCCCCGCTCGTCGCGATCCTCGCCACGGACAACGAGTTCCACGAGGAGCTGCCGGAGCTGTTCCCGCACTTCCCGCAGGCCAAGGACGTCTTCTTCACCGAGCGCCCGGTCCGTGAGCAGTCCGCGGCGCTCAACGGCTCGCTGCAGGCCGGCTACTTCATCCTCGGCATCCGCGCGGCGGGCCTGGCCGCCGGCCCGATGACGGGCTTCGACTTCGCGGGCGTCCAGAAGGAGTTCCTGGACGGCGACCACACCCCGCTGATGATCGTCAACATCGGCAAGCCGGGCGAGGGCGCCTCGTACCCCCGCTCGCCGCGCCTGCCCTACGAGCAGGTCGTCACGACGGTCTGACCCGTCCGGACAGCCCGAAGCGCGGGGACGGCCCGAAACCGTCCCCGCAGCGGCATTGGCCGTCGCGCTCTCTCAGCCCTTCTTGGACTTGAGCGCGGCGGCCATTTCCGCGAGCCGCTCCGCGGACGCGGTACCGGTGACCACCGTGGTCACGCCGCGCTCCTCGCGCACGAGCGCGTTGTACTTCTCGCCCTCGTAGTGCCGCCACGTGGCATCGCCCACGCGCTGCGTCTTGTCCGTCTTGACCGCACGCTGGCTCGCGCCGTCGATGAAGGCACGGGCCGGGCCGTCGCTCTGCTCGACCGCCACGTACTCCGTGTCCGGGTCGAGGAAGCCCAGGTGCCAGACCGAGCCCTCCTTGCCGCCCGTCCCGCCCGCCCGGTACGAGACCGAGGTGGCGCGCCAGTCCTTGTCCAGCCCGGCCGGGGCCGCGACGGGGTACGGCGCCGCGCGCCGCGCCGTGTCGAGCTCGACGCGGTAGTCGACGGTCGGCACCGCGTCGCTCGCCTTGCCCTCGTCGTGCGGGATGAACACGTAGCTGACGAAAGCGACGGGAATGATCGCCGCCATCGCGAGCACCATGTTGCGCACGGTCTGCGCCTTGGGATTCCTACCTGCCACGACCCCATCGTCCCCCATGCCCCGGGAGATCTTGACGGCGGCCCCGGGGGCGCGCCGGAGCCCGGTACGCGACCCGTCCGCGAGACCTTGACGCCGCTCATGCGTGGGGCCCTCTGCTCACTCTCGCGGTAAACAGATAAAGTCATCAGCACCCTCACCTTCTGCCCCTTTCGGGGGAGAGGGGTCCCACGGCCGTCGCCGTACAGAAAGGTGCGCTCCGATGACCGAGCATCATCTGCCGTCCTCGCTCGAGGTCAGCCCCGAGGCTCCCGACCGCAACCTCGCCCTGGAGCTCGTCCGGGTCACCGAGGCCGGTGCCATGGCGTCGGGCCGCTGGGTCGGCCGGGGCGACAAGAACGGCGCGGACGGCGCCGCGGTCAAGGCCATGCGCGCCCTGATCGGCACCGTGTCCATGAACGGTGTCGTCGTCATCGGCGAGGGGGAGAAGGACAACGCCCCCATGCTCTACAACGGCGAGCGCGTCGGCGACGGAACCGGCGCCGAGTGCGACGTGGCCGTCGACCCGGTGGACGGCACGACCCTCACCGCCAAGGGCATGGCCAACGCCGTCTCCGTGATGGCCGTCGCCGATCGCGGCACCATGTTCGACCCGTCCGCGGTGTTCTACATGGACAAGCTGGTCACCGGCCCGGAGGCCGCCGACTTCGTCGACATCGACGCCCCCGTCGCCGTCAACATCCGCCGCATCGCCAAGGCCAAGCACTCCTCCCCCGAGGACGTCACGGTCGTCGTCCTGGACCGCCCCCGCCACGACGGGCTCGTCAAGGAGATCCGCGAGGCCGGCGCCCGGATCAAGTTCATCTCCGACGGCGACGTGGCCGGCGCCATCATGGCCGCCCGCGAGGGCACCGGCGTGGACCTGCTGCTGGGCATCGGCGGCACGCCGGAGGGCATCATCGCGGCCTGCGCGATGAAGTGCCTGGGCGGCACCATCCAGGCCAAGCTGTGGCCCAAGGATGCCGAGGAGCGGCAGCGCGCCCTCGACGCGGGCCATGACCTCGACCGCGTCCTGCACACGAACGACCTGGTCAGCGGCGACAACGTGTTCTTCGTGGCCACCGGCATCACCGACGGGGAGCTGCTGCGCGGCGTCCGCTACCGCGCGGAGACGGCGACCACGCAGTCGCTGGTCATGCGCTCCAAGTCGGGCACGATCCGGCAGATCGACTCCACGCACCGGCTCTCGAAGCTGCGCGCGTACAGCACGGTGGACTTCGAGCGCCCCAGCTGATCGCCCTGCGGGCGCGCCGGCCCGCAAACGCCGGACGGGCTGCGATTCCGGCTGAGCCCAGCCGAAATCAAGCCCGTCCGGCGTTTCTGCCGTTCCGTGCGCTCAGCCCGCGGCGGCGACCCGCGTCGTGCGCGCCAGCTCGGCCTCGCGCCGGCGCCGGCGCGCCAGCACCACCCGGCGCTCGGCGGCGGTGAGACCACCCCAGACCCCGTAGGGCTCCGGCTGCAGCAAGGCGTGCTCGCGGCACTCGACCATCACCGGGCAACGGGCGCAGACGCGCTTGGCGGCCTCTTCGCGCGACAGACGGGCAGCCGTCGGTTCCTTGGATGGTGCGAAGAAGAGCCCGGCTTCATCCCGGCGGCACACCGCCTCCGAATGCCAGGGGCCGGCCTGATCCCGCGCGGACGGAATCCGCGGGGACGGTACGGCGGCTTCCTGCAGGGGCTGATGCGGTAGCAGCACGGTCTACTCCTGACGACGGCTTTTGCTTGGCCGGTTGAGTCACCCTTGCCCGCCTCCACTGCGCACGGCCATTCGCACCGGCAGCCGTACGAGAGACGATGCACCAAGCTTTACCCGCTGTGCGCGTGCTTATTCACACCGTTGCCATGAGCGGAACGCGGTAACCCGCAGTAAGTTCACGGCGATAGGGCGCACGGCCCGCCATCAGCGGCCCGGGCGAAGGTTCTTGAGGCGCTTTCCCCGCTTCGGTTCGGCGTCCACGCCGCCGAAGACGGCGAAGCCGGTGACGGAGACGACCGGGGCGTCGGGGTCGGGCGCTTCCACGGTCCTGACGTCGAAACCGCCGAAGATTCCGGTGCCCGTGGAGCGCAGGGTGACGTTCTCCGGGACCGTGATGTCGACGCTGCCGAAGAGCGAGGCCGCGTTGATGACGATCTCCCGCTGCTCGAAGAACGCCTCGGTCAGATCGATCTCCACGGCACCGAACAGCGCGAACGCGTTCGTCCGCCGGCTCACCCGCCAGCGCCCCTTGCGGCTCGCGGCGCCGAAGACGGCGACGAGGTTGTCGGTGGGACCCGCGCCCGCGGTGTGCGCCGTGGCCGGGTGCGGGCGCGCGGAGCCCTGCGGCCGGGCCCGGCCGTCCACCGGCAGGTCGCGGACGGGCGGTTCCAGCTCGCCCAGGGTCCTGGCCCGGTAGACGGCGCCGATCCGCTCGGCGTGCTCCTCCGCGGTGATCCGGCCGTCGCCCAGGGCGTCGCGCAGGATGCCGGCGGTGCGGTCGCGGTCGGCGTCGGAGGCGCGCAGCCCGGCCTCCGGCACGGCGGGCCGGCTCGGCCGGGGGGTCTTCTCGAACGAGGGCGACGATGGCTCTTCCACGGCAAGCAGGGTAGCCACAACGCGATAGATCGCGATAGAGGGCGGCGCCGTCCCGGGGATTCCCGCAGGTCGGAGCGGGTGAGCCTTACCTCACAAGACCGTTCCCCCGCGCGCGCCCTAGGCTGGTATGCGCTGTCGAGGACGCCAGCCACCACCGCCTGCCGAGTGAGGAATCCGCCGCAATGCCTGCCTCTGAGTTCGCCTATACGGACCTCCTGCCCCTGGGTGAGGACAACACTCCGTACCGCCTGGTCACCTCCGAGGGCGTGTCGACCTTCGAGGCCGACGGCCGCACCTTCCTCAAGGTCGAGCCGGAGGCGCTGCGCAAGCTGGCCGCCGAGGCGATGCACGACATCTCGCACTACCTGCGCCCGGCCCACCTCGCGCAGCTGCGGAAGATCCTCGACGACCCCGAGGCCTCCCCGAACGACCGCTTCGTCGCCCTGGACCTGCTGAAGAACGCCAACATCGCGGCCGCCGGCGTGCTCCCGATGTGCCAGGACACCGGCACGGCGATCGTCATGGGCAAGCGCGGCCAGAACGTGCTGACCGAGGGCGGCGACGAGAAGGCCCTCTCGCACGGCATCTTCGACGCCTACACCGAGCTCAACCTGCGCTACTCGCAGATGGCCCCGCTGACCATGTGGGACGAGAAGAACACCGGCTCCAACCTGCCCGCGCAGATCGAGCTGTACGCGACCGACGGCGGCGCCTACAAGTTCCTCTTCATGGCCAAGGGCGGCGGCTCGGCCAACAAGTCCTTCCTCTTCCAGGAGACGAAGGCCGTGCTCAACGAGGCGAGCATGATGAAGTTCCTGGAGGAGAAGATCCGCTCGCTCGGCACGGCCGCCTGCCCGCCGTACCACCTGGCGATCGTCGTCGGCGGCACCTCCGCCGAGTACGCGCTCAAGACCGCCAAGTACGCCTCCGCGCACTACCTCGACGAGCTGCCGGAGGAGGGCTCCCCGCTCGGCCACGGCTTCCGCGACAAGGAGCTGGAGGACAAGGTCTTCGAGCTCACGCAGAAGATCGGCATCGGCGCCCAGTTCGGCGGCAAGTACTTCTGCCACGACGTGCGCGTCGTCCGCCTCCCGCGCCACGGCGCGTCCTGCCCGGTGGCCATCGCCGTCTCCTGCTCCGCCGACCGCCAGGCGCTCGCGAAGATCACGCCCGAGGGCGTCTTCCTGGAGCAGCTGGAGACCGACCCGGCGCGCTTCCTCCCGGAGACCACGGACGAGCACTTGGAGTCGGAGGGCGACGTCGTCCGCATCGACCTCAACCGGCCCATGGACGAGATCCTCGCCGAGCTGACCAAGTTCCCCGTCAAGACCCGCCTCTCGCTGACCGGACCGCTGGTCGTGGCCCGTGACATCGCACATGCGAAGATCAAGGAGCGGCTGGACGCGGGCGAGGAGATGCCCCAGTACCTCAAGGACCACCCGGTCTACTACGCCGGCCCGGCCAAGACCCCCGAGGGCTACGCCTCCGGCTCCTTCGGCCCGACGACGGCAGGCCGCATGGACTCCTACGTCGAGCAGTTCCAGGCGGCCGGCGGCTCCAAGGTGATGCTCGCCAAGGGCAACCGCAGCAAGCAGGTCACCGACGCGTGCGGCAGCCACGGCGGCTTCTACCTCGGCTCGATCGGCGGCCCGGCGGCCCGCCTCGCACAGGACTGCATCAAGAAGGTGGAGGTCCTGGAGTACGAGGAGCTGGGCATGGAGGCCGTCTGGAAGATCGAGGTCGAGGACTTCCCGGCGTTCATCGTCGTGGACGACAAGGGCAACGACTTCTTCGTCGACCCGGCTCCGGCCCCGACGTTCACGTCCATCCCGGTGCGGAGTTCCTGACGGGGCCGGTACTTGACTGCAGGCCGCCCGTGGCTGGTCGCGCAGTTCCCCGCGCCCCTTCCGGGGCCGGTTGCTGACGCCGGGTGCTCGGCCGCGGGCCGTCCCTGGTTGCTCGCGCAGTTCCCCGCGCCCCTTGCAGGGCGCGGGGGCCGCTCGGCTACGCGAACCGCTGATTCGGCGAGCCGTCGCATTTCTGCAGGCGCACCGCTTCCTTGCCGCCCGCCAGCGTCAGGCACAGCCCGGGCGCGGCCACCGGGCTGAGTCCCTCGCCGGAGCGGCTGAACTGCTGATTGGCGCCCCCGTGGCAGTTCCACAGCACCACGGCCGTCCCGGCCGCGTACTTCCCCCCGGGAACGTCCACGCACCGGTCGTGCGAGAGAGCCGTCCGCAGCGCCTTGGTGCCGGCGTCGTAGCCCCACTCCTGGTTGCGGTTGCCCGTGCAGTCCCAGCCGCCGACCGCGGTCCCGTTGCGGCTGCTCACCCCGTACGCGTCGACGCAGGTGCCGGTGGCCTCGTTCTTCAGCGGCCGGAAGGCGTCGTCCCAGGCGCCCTCGCGCAGCACGGGCTTCCCGGTGCTCGCCGGGTCGGCGCAGCCGGCCTCGCGGTAGCCGGCCTGGTAGGCCTGGCTCAGGCAGGACGCGAACGCGCCGTGGCCCCGGGCGTTGGGGTGGAAGGACTGCCGCACGGAGTTCGCGTCGGGCGGGAAGGGGTTGGACAGGTCGACGTAGAGGCCGCGTGCCCAGGCGTCCTCCATGCAGACCTCGTGCCCGTGGAAGAGGCGCGAGTTGTCGAGGTAGACCGCTCCCGTGTCGCGCGCGGCCTTGCGCATGCCGCGCTCGAAGGCCGGCACGGCGTGGTTGCGGCCCCAGGCGGCGTCGGAGGTGTGGCCGACGCAGCCGCCGGGGAGCTTGCCGGGGAAGGAGGGGTTGTCCTCGAAGTCGGGGCCTATGGGGCTCGGGTAGCCCATGAGGACGAGCTTGTAGTCGCCGTCGGCGTAGCCGGCGTCCTTCATCACGGTGCGCAGGTCCCGTACGGTCTGCTCGACCTTGGGGACGAGTCCGTCGACGCGGGCCTGCCAGCCGGGGGCGTACTTGGGCTCGCAGGTGCCCTGGAGGGTCAGGTAGCGGGTGACGCAGTCGGTCATGACGGGCCCGAACTGCAGGTCGTCGTTGGCGCCGGCGACGAGCAGGACCATCTTCACGCGGGTGTTGCGGGCCTTGACGGCGAGGCTGTCGCTCTGGACGAGCTCGTCGGCGTACTGCTTGGAGCCGCCGATGCGGATGTTGGCGGTGGAGGCCCCGGAGCAGGCGACGTTGTAGGTGACGTCGGCGGGGATCGTGGTGCGGTGGATGGCGGCGTCGGGCGAGCGGTGGCACCAGTTGGCGGGGCCGTTGGTACCCGGTTCGTAGGTGCCGACGCCTTCGCCGGAGATCTCGCTGTCGCCGAGTGAGAGGAGCGAGGTCTTGCGCTGCTCCAGGGGGCGCTGGGCGGCGTCCCCGTAGAGCTTGACCGCTTCCGCGGCGCGGATCTTCTCCAGTTCGGGCGACAGGGGCGTCGCGGCGGCGGACGCGCCCGGCGCGGGGGCCGCGTGGGCGGTGGGTGCGGTGACAGCGATGCCGCCGAGCGCCGCGGCGAACGCGGCGACGGCGGCGAGTGAACAGCGCAGGGTGGGTCTGCGTGTCATGGTGCCTCCCCGATTTCAGTTGTTACCCGCGGTATTTACTAGGCGGTAGTGCTTTTTGGGAACACCGTGAACCGGACAAACGCTTGGTGTGTCAGGAGGTAGTGACGATGACCGATGGTGAGCAGTACCGGATCGAGCACGACTCGATGGGTGAGGTCCGGGTCCCGGCGGATGCCAAGTGGCGGGCGCAGACCCAGCGCGCGGTGGAGAACTTCCCCATCAGCGGGCAGCGGCTGGAGCGGTCGCACATCGAGGCGCTGGCCCGGATCAAGGCCGCGGCGGCCAAGGTCAACGCCGAGCTGGGCGTGGTGGACAAGGACGTCGCGGAGGCGATCGAGGCGGCCGCCGCGGAGGTCGCCGAGGGGCGCTGGGACGACCACTTCCCCGTGGACGTCTTCCAGACGGGCTCCGGCACGTCCTCCAACATGAACACGAACGAGGTCGTCGCCACCCTGGCGAGCGAGCGCCTGGGCCGCCCGGTGCACCCCAACGACCATGTGAATGCGTCGCAGAGCTCCAACGACGTCTTCCCGTCCAGCATCCACATCGCGGCGACGGCCGCCGTCACCCGCGACCTGGTGCCCGCGCTGGAGCACCTCGCGGCGTCCCTGGGGCGCAAGGCCGAGGAGTTCGCCGAGGTCGTCAAGTCCGGCCGCACGCACCTGATGGACGCCACCCCGGTGACGCTCGGCCAGGAGTTCGGCGGGTACGCGGCCCAGGTCCGCTACGGCGTCGAGCGGCTGCAGGCGTCACTGCCGCGTCTGGCCGAACTCCCCCTGGGAGGCACGGCCGTGGGCACCGGCATCAACACCCCGCCCGGCTTCTCCGCCGCCGTCATCGCCGAGGTCGCCCGCGCCACGGGGCTGCCGCTGACGGAGGCCCGCGACCACTTCGAGGCGCAGGGCGCGCGCGACGGCCTGGTGGAGACCAGCGGCCAGCTGCGCACCGTCGCCGTCGGCCTCACCAAGATCGCGAACGACCTGCGCTGGATGGGCTCGGGCCCGCGGGCCGGACTGGCCGAGATCAGCCTGCCGGACCTGCAGCCGGGCTCCTCGATCATGCCGGGCAAGGTCAACCCGGTCATCTGCGAGGCCGTCCTGATGGTGGCCGCCCAGGTCACCGGCAACGACGCGACGGTCGCGGCCGCGGGCGCCGCCGGGAACTTCGAGCTCAACGTGATGCTCCCGGTGATGGCGAAGAACGTCCTGGAGTCCGTGCGGCTGCTCGCCAACGCCTCCCGGCTGCTGGCCGACCGCACGGTCGACGGCATCACGGCCAACGTGGAACGGGCCCGCGAGTACGCCGAGTCCTCCCCGTCGGTCGTCACGCCCCTCAACCGCTACATCGGCTACGAGGAGGCGGCGAAGGTGGCCAAGAAGTCGCTCGCCGAGCGGAAGACGATCCGCGAAACCGTTCTCGACGGCGGGTACGTGGAACGGGGGCTCCTCACCCTGGAACAGCTCGACGAAGCCCTCGACGTCCTGCGCATGACGCGCCCCTCCTGACACGGCGGGTGCACCGGC
>NZ_JBAMDC010000389.1:0-6031 GCF_036961605.1 Streptomyces sp. KLMMK | reverse complement strand
GACAATGGTCCCGTGAGTACGCTCCTTCCCGCCGCCGACCGCGCGCGCACCTCCCGGCTGCGCGACGCCCTGCTCGCCGCCGCCTTCACCGCCGATGGCCTCCTCGACCTGCTGGGCGCCCCCGCCTACGCCGCGCTCGCCCGCAGCGAGACGGTGCCCGCCCTGCGCGCCACGCGCGGCGACAGCCCGCTGGAGACGCTCGTCCGGCTCTTCCTGCTGCAGCGCCCGGCTCCGTACGCGCGCGCCGCGGCCGCGCTGCCCGTCGACGACTGCCTCGCCGGTGGCTGGGTCGTCCGCGACGGGGACTCCGTGCGCGCCACCGTGGACGTGCGCCCGTACGGCGGCCCGGAGGGGCAGGACTGGTGGATCGTCTCCGACCTCGGCTGCGCGGTCGGCGGCGCCGGCGGCATCGCCGGGGGCGGGACCGGCCCCTCGGGAGTCGACCGCTCGCAGCTCGTCCTCGGCGTCGGCGGCGCCTCGACCACCCTCGCCGGGCTCACCGTCCGCACGCCCGTCGCGAGCGCCCTCGACCTGGGCACGGGCTCCGGCATCCAGGCGCTGCACGCGAGCGGGCACGCCACGCGGGTGACGGCGACGGACCTCAACCCGCGCGCCCTGCACATCACGCGGCTCACCCTGGAGCTGTCCGGCGCCGCGGAGGCCGACCTGCGCGAGGGCTCGCTCTTCGAGCCGGTCGCCCAGGACACCTTCGACCTGATCGTCTCGAACCCGCCGTTCGTCATCTCGCCCGGCGCCCGCCTGACCTACCGCGACGGCGGCATGGGCGGCGACGACCTGTGCCGCACCCTCGTCCAGCAGTCGGCCGACCGGCTCAACGACGGCGGCTACCTCCAGCTGCTCGCCAACTGGCAGCACGTGGAGGGCGAGGACTGGCGCGAGCGGCTCTCCTCCTGGGTGCCGCGCGGCTGCGACGCCTGGATCGTCCAGCGCGAGGTGCAGGACGTCGCCCAGTACGCCGAGCTGTGGCTGCGCGACGCGGGCGACCACCGCGCCGGCCCGGAGGAGTACGCGGCCCGCTACGACGCCTGGCTGGAGGAGTTCGAGGCCCGCAAGACCAAGGGCATCGGATTTGGCTGGATCACGCTGCGCAAGTCGGGTGCCGACCGGCCGTCGGTCGTCGCCGAGGAATGGCCGCACCCGGTCGAGCAGCCGCTCGGGCCGGCCGTCCGCGCCCACTTCGACCGGCAGGACTTCCTGCGCGCGCACGACGACGCGGGGCTGCTCGCCGCGCGCTTCGCCCTGGCCGACGAGGTCGTGCAGGAGCAGGTCGGCCTGCCGGGCGCGGAGGACCCCGAGCACGTGGTGCTCCGCCAGAACCGCGGCATGCGGCGGGCCACCAAGGTGGACACCGTCGGCGCGGGCTTCGCGGGCGTGTGCGACGGCTCCCTGAGCGCGGGGCGGATCCTCGACGCCATCGCCCAGCTGATCGGAGAGGACCCGGTGCTGCTGCGGGACCGGACGCCGGAGTCGATCAGGATGCTCGTCGAGCAGGGCTTCCTGACGCCTGTGGCGGAATAGCCGCCCTCGGCGGGGAGGGCCGCCGCCCGGCCACCGCGGGCGGCCGCCGCACCGCGGGGCGCGTGACGGGTCACACGCCCCGCCGGTGTTTGCGGGCCACAATTCTGGACATCGTTTTCAGGACAACCTGTTGCCCGGGGTCCGTACGGACGCATGTGCGTCCGACATCTCGGGCAGGGCCATGTCAAGGATCGTCCGGGGCTTCCGTGACTCTTTCGGGTCCAAGCCCGCGCCCTTGCGGCGTGCGGCCCGCCGTCCGGCCCTCCGCCGTCACACCCTTGGCCAGGGCCCTGTGAAGCGCGGCATCGGGGGCGGAGTGGACGTAGCCTTCATTACGACCCTAAGAGTGTGATGTTGGATACCGTGCTGGTTAGAACGTACATCGGGTTACCGTTCGAGTGGCGTTGCGGGCTTTTTCCGTTTGACACGGGGGCGGGATGTACCGTCACACTCCGCAGCGTCACCGCAGCGCCCACACCGAGTGCCGACCGGAAGAAGAGCGAAGTTGTCCCCGACCAGCGAGACCGCAAAGGGCGGCCGCCGACTCGTCATCGTCGAGTCGCCTGCCAAGGCGAAGACGATCAAGGGCTACCTCGGCCCCGGATACGTCGTCGAGGCGAGCGTCGGGCACATCCGTGACCTGCCGAACGGGGCCGCCGAGGTCCCGGCGAAGTACAAGGGCGAGTCCTGGGCCCGCCTCGGCGTCAACGTCGAGAAGGACTTCCAGCCGATCTACGTCGTGAACCACGACAAGAAGGACCAGGTCAAGAAGCTCAAGGAGCTGCTGGCCGAGTCCGACGAGCTCTTCCTCGCCACCGATGAGGACCGCGAGGGCGAGGCCATCGCCTGGCACCTGCAGGAAGTCCTCAAGCCCAAGGTCCCCGTCCGCCGCATGGTCTTCCACGAGATCACCAAGGACGCGATCCAGGCCGCCGTCGCCAGCCCGCGCGAGCTGAACAAGAAGCTCGTCGACGCCCAGGAGACCCGCCGCATCCTCGACCGCCTCTACGGCTACGAGGTCTCGCCGGTCCTGTGGAAGAAGGTCATGCCGCGGCTGTCGGCCGGCCGTGTGCAGTCCGTGGCCACCCGCCTCGTCGTCGAGCGGGAGCGCGAGCGCATCGCCTTCCGCTCCGCCGAGTACTGGGACCTCACGGGCACCTTCGGCACCGGCCGCTCCGGTGACAACAGCGACCCCGCGACCCTCACCGCCCGCCTGTCCTCGGTCGACGGCCGGCGCGTGGCCCAGGGCCGCGACTTCGGCTCGAACGGCCGGCTGAAGGACGCCGCCCAGGTGCTCCACCTGGACGAGGCCAACGCCCGCGCGCTGGCCGCGGCCCTCGCCGACACCTCGTTCGCGGTGCGCTCGGTCGAGTCCAAGCCGTACCGCCGCTCGCCGTACGCCCCGTTCCGCACGACGACGCTGCAGCAGGAGGCTTCGCGCAAGCTGGGCTTCGGCGCGAAGGCCACCATGCAGGTGGCCCAGAAGCTGTACGAGAACGGCTTCATCACCTATATGCGTACGGACTCCACGACGCTGTCCGACACCGCCGTGAACGCGGCCCGTGCGCAGGTCACCCAGCTCTACGGCGCCGACTACCTGCCGGAGAAGCCGCGCACGTACGCCGGCAAGGTCAAGAACGCCCAGGAGGCGCACGAGGCGATCCGGCCTTCGGGTGATCGTTTCCGCACGCCCGCCGAGACCGGCCTGACCGGCGACCAGTTCCGCCTCTACGAGCTGATCTGGAAGCGGACCGTCGCCTCCCAGATGAAGGACGCGACCGGCAACTCGGTCACCGTCAGGATCGGCGGCCTGGCGAGCGACGGCCGGCAGGCCGAGTTCAGCGCCTCCGGCAAGACCATCACCTTCCACGGCTTCATGAAGGCCTACGTGGAGGGCGCGGACGACCCGAACGCCGAGCTCGACGACCGCGAGCGCCGCCTCCCGCAGGTCGCTGAGGGCGACCCGCTGGCGGCCGAGGAGATCACGGCCGACGGCCACGCCACCAAGCCCCCCGCCCGCTACACCGAGGCCTCGCTGGTCAAGGAGCTGGAGGAGCGGGAGATCGGCCGCCCGTCGACCTACGCGTCGATCATCGGCACCATCCTCGACCGCGGCTACGTCTTCAAGAAGGGCACGGCCCTCGTCCCGTCCTTCCTGAGCTTCGCCGTCGTGAACCTGCTGGAGAAGCACTTCGGCCGGCTCGTCGACTACGACTTCACCGCCTCCATGGAGGAGGACCTCGACCGCATCGCCCGCGGCGAGGCCCAGGCCGTGCCGTGGCTGCGCCGCTTCTACTTCGGCGAGGGCACCGAGGGTGCCGCGGGCGGCGCCGCCGAGGCCGGCAACGGCGACGGCGACCACCTCGGCGGCCTCAAGGAGCTCGTCACCGACCTCGGCGCGATCGACGCCCGCGAGGTGTCCTCCTTCCCCGTCGGCAACGACATCGTGCTGCGCGTCGGCCGCTACGGCCCGTACGTCGAGCGCGGCGAGAAGGATGCCGAGGGCCACCAGCGGGCCGACGTCCCCGACGACCTCGCGCCCGACGAGCTGACCGTCGAGTACGCCGAGGAGCTGCTCGCCAAGCCCAGCGGGGACTTCGAGCTCGGCACCGACCCCGGCACCGGTCACCAGATCGTCGCCAAGGACGGCCGCTACGGCCCCTACGTCACCGAGATCCTTCCCGAGGGCACCCCGAAGACCGGCAAGAACGCGGTCAAGCCGCGCACCGCCTCGCTCTTCAAGTCCATGTCCCTGGACACGGTCACCCTCGACGACGCGCTCCGGCTGATGTCGCTGCCGCGCGTGGTCGGCACCGACGCCGAGGGCGTCGAGATCACCGCGCAGAACGGCCGTTACGGCCCGTATCTGAAGAAGGGCACCGACTCGCGGTCGCTGGAGACCGAGGACCAGCTCTTCAGCATCACGCTGGACGAGGCCCTCGCCATCTACGCCCAGCCCAAGCAGCGCGGGCGCGCCGCGGCCAAGCCGCCGCTGAAGGAGCTGGGCACCGACCCGGTCAGCGAGCGCCCGGTCGTGGTCAAGGACGGCCGCTTCGGCCCGTACGTGACGGACGGCGAGACCAACGCCACGCTGCGCCGTGACGACGACGTCGAGACGATCACGCCCGAGCGCGGCTACGAGCTCCTGGCGGAGAAGCGCGCCAAGGGCCCGGCGAAGAAGACGGCCAAGAAGGCCGCCGCGAAGAAGGCGCCGGCGAAGAAGACCGCCGCCAAGAAGACGGCTGCCAAGAAGACCGCGGCGAAGAAGACGACGACCGCGAAGAAGACGGCGGCCACCAAGACGGCCGCCAAGAAGACGACCGCCGCCAAGAAGGTGGCCGCGGCCGCCCAGGCCGCCGACGAGTGACCGGCTGACGGCACGGGCGGACGCTGCCCCGGCGCGGCGTCCGCCCGTGTCCGTCTGCGTCCATCCGAGTTCGTCCGCATTCGTCCGTGTCCGTACCCGCCCTCTTCCGGCAGCCGCCGGGGGAGGGCCGGGCCGGGTCCGTCAGCGTCGGTGGGCCATCCATTCGTTCGGGCGCATGTTCGGGCAGAAGCGCGGAAGCCCGGACAGGCCGGATAGGCTGGCAGGATGACGCGAGCCGAGCAGCCAACCGTGGTGACCTCCACCTCCGGCGCCCTAGCCGCGGACTCCCGCGAGCGTGCCGTCCGGTCCCTGCTGCGCTTCCCCCCGCTGCGGCGGCTGTGGAACGCCCAGTTCGCCGGCGGTGTCGGAGACTCCCTCGCCCTCCTCGTGCTCCTGCTGCTCTCGCTGCAGGCGGCCGTCGCGGAGGGCTCCTTCGGGGGCGGCTACCGGGGCGCGGCCCTCGCCGTCGCCGCGGTCCTCGCGGCACGCCTGCTGGCGACCCTCCTCTTCGGCGCGGTCCTGCTCGGCCCGCTCTCCTCGCTCATCGCCCCGGCCGGTCCCCTCGACCGCCGGTGGACCATGATCGGCGCGGACGGGGTCCGGGCCGGCCTGCTGGTCGTCGCGCCCCTGTGGCTCGACTGGACCGGCAGCCGTGCGCTCGCCTTCCTGCTGATCTCGGCCTTCGTGATCGGTGTCGCCGAGCGCGTGTGGACGGTCGTCAAGGACGGCGCGGCCCCCGCACTCCTGCCCGCGCCCCCCCTCGAAGGCTCAGCGGTACGCCCGCTGCCCGACCACTACGACGCACTGCGGCGCCTCTCGCTGCGCACGAGCTTCGTCTCGCTGCCCCTCGCGGCCGCCGCGCTCCTCGCCGCCACGCTGATCGGCAACCTGCTCGGGGCCGGCATCGACTGGTTCCACCAGCACCAGGCGGCCCTCGGGTCGTTCCTCGCGGCCGTGCTGTTCGGCACCTCGGCCGCCATCCTCTACTTCCTGGCGCTGCCCAGCGCGAAGTCGCCCCGCGTGCGCTCCCCGCTGGAGGGCCTGCGCCGCCCCAGGACCACCCAGGGCCCGGACGCCGGGCGGACGCCGGACACCGGCCGTACGGGCGCCATCCCGGTGCTCGTC
>NZ_JBAMDC010000388.1:0-6032 GCF_036961605.1 Streptomyces sp. KLMMK | reverse complement strand
GCGACCGGGTCCGTCCCCGTGCCCAGCCGCAGCTGGACGATGCGCGCCATGTCGAGGACCGTGCCGCCGCTGCGCATCAGCTCCATGGGCGGCACCTGGACGTCGAAGCGGCGCCGCAGCGTGGCGAGGAGCTCGGCGGCCATGAGGGAGTCCACGCCGTAGTCCTCGAGCCGCCGGGCCGGGTCGATCCGGCCGGGGTCGAGGTGGAGGATGTCGGCCAGGATCCGTACGAGACTCCCGGCCAGCGCGTGCAGGGCGTCCGCCGGGCTCAGCGCCGACAGGGCCTGCACGATCTCCTCGTGGGTGCGGCCGGTCTCCTCGTCGGGCTCGGGAACCAGCTGCCGGTACCGGGGCGCGCCGAGCGAGGGCAGGCAGGCGCGCATCCGTGCCCAGTTGTACCGGCCGACGCCCGCGACCTCCGTGCCGTCGCTCAGCAGCACGCCGGCCGCGTCGAACACCTCGCGCGGGGTCAGGGCCTCCAGGCCGCCGCTCTCCAGGGCGCGCGCGAGGCCGTTGCGGGCCACGTAGCCCGTGCCGCCGAGGGCGCCCCACCCCACGGCCAGCCCCGGCCTGCCGTCGCGCCGGCGCCTGCGGACCAGCGCTTCGAGGAAGAGGTTGCCCGCGGCGTAGGGGGCCTGGGTGACCTGGCCGACGCGCGCGGCGACGGAGGAGAACAGCAGGAACAGCTGCAGGTCCGCCCGGCCGCGCGTGAGCGCGTCGAGCACGGCCGCGCCCCCGGCCTTGGGGGCCAGCACGGCGCGGAACCGGTCGTCGGTGAGCTCCTCCAGCGGGGCGTCGTCCAGGTGCATGGCGCAGTGCACCACGCCGCGCAGCCGGTGCCCGCCCGCGTCGACCTCCTCCACGACGCGCCGCATGGCGGGCAGGTCGGCGACGTCCGCGGCGTAGGGCACGGCGCGCACCCCGCGCCGCTCCAGGTCCGCGATCAGGGTCTCGCATCCGGGGGTGCGTTCTCCCCTGCGTCCGACGAGGGCCAGGTGGCGCGCGCCGTGGTCGGCGAGCCAGTGCGCGGTGGCCGCGCCGTAGCCGCCGAGTCCTCCGGTGACGAGGTAGGTGGCGCCGGGGTCGAGGTGCGGGGCACGGGAGCAGGGTTCGACCAGGGCGGGTTCGTCGAGCGGGTCGAAGGAGACGACGACCTTGCCGATGTGCCGGGAGTGCTGCAGGAGGCGGAAGGCCTCCTCGGCGCGGGCGGCGGGGAAGACCGTGTGCGGCAGCGGCCGGTAGTCGCCCGCCCGGACGCGCTCCGCCACCTCGGCGAACAGGGAGGCCGCCCGCCCGGGGTCGGCCAGCAGGGCGAGGAGGTTGACGCCGAAGAACGCCAGGTCGCGCTCGAAGGGGCGCAGCAGCAGCCGGTTGTTCTCCAGGATGTCGCGCTTGCCGAGCTCGACGAAGCGCCCGCCCGGCCGGAGCAGCTCCAGGCTGCGGGAGACGGCCTCGCCCGCGAGGGAGTTGAGGACGACGTCGACCCCGCGCCCGCCGGTCAGCTCCCGCACCCGCCCGGCGAAGGCCAGGCTGCGCGAGTCCAGGACGTGCTCGACGCCCAGGGCGCGCAGCAGGTCGCGCTTGGCGGGGCTGCCGGCCGTGGCGATGACGTTCGCGCCGTGCAGCCGCGCGTACTGCAGGGCCGCGAGCCCCACGCCCCCCGCCCCGCCGTGCACGAGCACGGTCTCCCCGGCCGCCAACCCGGCCTGCCAACCCAGGCCGTAGTGGACGGTCAGGAAGACCGCGGGCAAGGTGGCCGCCTCGGCGAAGCCCGTCCCGTCGGGGATCCGGGCCACGGCGTCCGCGGAGGTGACCATGTGCGAGGCCAGGCAGTCCGAGCCGCTGGCGAACACCCGCTCGCCCACGGCGATCCCCGTGACGCCCGGCCCGACGGCCGCGACCGTCCCGGCGCACTCCAGCCCGTACACCGCGTCGAAGCGCCCGTCGGCGGTGTCCTCGCCGGCCAGGGCGCCGGTGGCCAGGACCACGTCGCGGTAGTTCAGCGCGGCCGCCCGCACGGCGACCAGGACCTGACCGGGCCCCGGCACCGGCCGCTGCCTCTCCACCCAGGCCGGCCGGAAGGACAGCCCGGGGTCGCGGACCTCCAGGGCGAACGCGTCGACCGCGGAGGAGGGCACGAGGGGCCGGGGGAAGTCCCGGTCGCGCGGGACGAACCGGCCGCCGCCGCGCGTCAGGACGACCTCGGCCTCCTCCGACGGGGCGAGGAGCTCCCGGGCGAGGCGCTCCGCGTCCGCCGCCGTGTCGCCGCTGCGCGCCAGGGAGATCCGGCGCGTCGTCAGCGACGCCTGCTCGTTGGCGAAGGACTGCGCCATGCCCCACGCGGCGGCGTCCGCGGGCGCGGGCCCGGGCGATCCGGGCTCCGGGACGGCTCCGCAGGGCCGCGTCACCAGCCACAGGGAGATCTCGCTGCCGGTCAGCCGTCCGCACGCCACGGCGAGGGCGCGCAGCATCGCGCCGCGGCGGGTCGCCCGCTCCACCACGTCGGCCGGGTCGTCGGCGCCGGCGGGTGCCAGCACCAGGACGATCACCGTCTCCCGGGACAGCAGCGGGGCCCACGCGCCGGGGTCCTCGCCGGCCCCGGTGGTGTGCACCTCCACGGCGTCGGCCGCCCGCAGGAGGCCCGCCGTGCTGTCCACCAGCGCGTCCTCCTCCGGGGTCTCGGACGCCACGACCCAGGCGGTGCCGATGCCCGCGGCGGGAAGCGCCGCAGGCCGCACCGGCCCGCCGGCGCGGGCGGCCAGGAGGACGGAGAAGTCCTCGCAGGCCGGCTCGGCGTCGTCCCCGGTCCGTACGGTGCCGGTGAATCCGCACCGCGCGAGGAGCTCGTCCCACTCCTCGCGGCCGAGCAGGGGCGAGCGCAGCCGCAGCCCGGTGTCCGTGCGGTTCCAGAAACTCTCCAGCGTGCCGAACAAGGGCAGCAGGAACAGCGGGTCGTGGCTCTCCAGCGCCAGCAGCAGGCCGCCCGGGGCCGTGAGCGACGCCACCCGGCGCACGGCCGCCTCCAGATCGGCGCTCGTATGCAGGGAATTGGCCGCGACCACCAGGTCGAACCCGCCGCCGGGCAGGTCCTGGCCCGCGGGGTCGGCGTCGACGTCGAAGGTGCGGTAGTCCACGAAGTCGTACGCCGCGAAGCGCTGCCGGGCCCGCGCGAAGAACGACGACGACACGTCCGTGAAGAGATAGCGGGTGCGGTCGGCCGGCAGCAGGGGCAGCAGGGCCGCCGTGGTCCCGCCGGTGCCCGCGCCGATCTCCAGCACCCGCAGCGGCCGGTCGGCCGGGAGGGCCGCTACGATCTCCCGCAGCAGCGCCTGCGCGACACGGTTGTGGAAGCGCAGCACCGGCGCCACGTCGTAGAGCTGTTCGAGGGACGGTGTCGCACCCTCGACCCCCAGCAGGTCCTGCGGGTCGCGCGCACCCCGCAGGACCTCGCCGAGGTGGAGGAACTGACGTACGACCAGGGTCAGTTCGGTGGAGAACGCCGGCTGCTCCCGCAGGGCCTCGCGCAGCATGCCGATCGCGCACCCGGGCGCGGCTTCCCGCAGCCAGCGGCCGTCCGCATCCTGCCGCGCCAGCCCGTACCGCGTCATGGCGGTCAGCATCAGCTCCATGGCCTGCCGGTGCCGGGGCAGCATCCCGCCCGCGACCAGGTCGCCCACCGTGAACCAGTCCTCCGCCTCCGGCAGCAGACCGCCGAGCGCGGCGGCGTAGGCGTGGGCCGCCGCCTCCTGCAGCCGGGCGGCGAAGCGCGGGTAGCCGGCCGAGCGCCAGTCGCGGCGCAGGGCCAGGATCCGGCCCGCGGCCCGTTCGGCGATCTCCTGCGGGACCGCCACGGGCCCGGGCGCCGGCGGGGCGCCGGGACGCGGAGCGGCGCGCAGCACCGTCTCCTGACGGGTCACCGGCGTCCGCCGCGCCCCGGTCAGGCGCCGCATGCGGCACCCCTTCAGCTCCACCGTGACCGAGCCGTCCTCGTCGGTGACGGTGATGTCCCAGCACACCTCGGTCGCCGTCCGGCCCCGCTCGCGCAGGTGCACCGCACCCTTGGGCGCCGGGCTGCGCCACACGCGCACCGCGTCCATCGCCGCCGGCAGGTACGTGTGCCCCGCGAGGACCTCCTCCTCCAGCAGGGGTGCCCCCGTCTGCACAGCCCCGTCCAGCAGGGCCGGGCTGATGTCCAGGCCCTCCAGCGGCCCCGGATCGCTGTAGAAGGCGACGACCTCACCCTCGCCCGCCCACAGTTCGCCGAGCACCTGGAACGACGGGCCGTAGCCGAGACCGGCCTCGCCGACCTGCCGGTAGTGCTCCTCACCACTGACGCGGCGGCCGCACCGGGCCCGGGCGGCGGCCAGGTCGACCGGCGCCGGAGGCCGGCCCCACCGGGCGCGCACCCGCCCGCGCGCGTGCCTGCGCTGCGCCGTGACCTGGTCGTCCGTGCTGCTGATCAGCACCACCCCGTCCTCGGGGTCGAACGACACCTGCGTGTGCACCCTGCCCGGCTCGCCCCACGGCACGAACAGCGGCCGGACGAACTCGAGGTGGTCGGCCTCCACCGCGGTGTCCAGCACCCGGCGGCCCGCCGCCAGCGCCATCTCCACATAGGCGGTCGCGGGCATGACGACGGACCCGCCGAGCCGGTGGTCGGCCACCCACGCCAGCCGGGCCGGCTCGACCGCGCCGTGCCACACCGGCAGCGGCGCCGGCATGCGCTCGCCCAGCAGCGGGTGCTCCGTACGGCCGTCCCCGCTGCTGCGCACCCACGACTCCGGGCCGCCGCTCCAGTGCCGCTCGCGCTGCCAGGGGTAGGCGGGCAGCGAGGCGACCCGCCCCGGGCGCGGGAAGCGGGCGCTCCAGTCGGCCTCGGCGCCGGCCGCCAGCAGGGCGGCCACCGCGGTGCGCATGGCCCGCACGCCGTCGTCGCCCTTGCGCAGGGTGCGGGTGACCGCCCGCAGCCCGGGCGCGTCGTGGGCGGCGGTGATGCGCCGCAGGTAGCTCTGCAGCACCGGCTGGGGGCCGATCTCCAGGAAGACGTCGGCGCCGCGGCCGAGCGCCTGCTCGACGGCGTCCGCGAACAGCACCGGTTCGCGGACATTGCGCCACCAGTACTCCGCGTCCAGCTCGGGCCCCTCCAGCGCTCCGCCGGTGACCGTGGAGAGCAGGGGCACGCGCGCGGGGGACGGGCTCAGGCCCGCGAGGGCCTTGTGCAGGGGCGCGCGCAGCGGGTCCATGGCGGCGCTGTGGAAGGCGTGGTCCAGGTCGAGTTCGGCGCAGACCACGCCCTGCCCGGCCAGGTGCCCCAGCAGCCGGTAGAGCTGGTTGCGGGGACCGGCGACCGTGACGTCCCGCCGGGTGTTGACCCCCGCGATCTCCAGCCCCGGATATCCGCTCAGCAGTTCCGCGGCCTGCTCCCGGGACATGCCGACGGCCGCCATCCGCCCGCAGCCGGCCACCGCCGCCTGGGCCCGGCTGCGTTCGGCGATCACCCACGCCGCCTGGTCGAGGGTCAGAGCCCCGGCCGCGTAGGCCGCCGCGACCTCGCCGACGCTGTGGCCCAGGACGGCCGACGGCGTGATGCCGTAGGCGCGCAGCACGGCCACCACGCCGGTCTGCAGCGTGAACAGCAGCGGCTGGGCCACCTCCGTGGCCGCCAGACGCCCCGGCGAGGGCTCCGCCAGCTCGCGCGCGACCGACCAGCCCAGCCGCGGGGCCAGCGCTTCGTCCACCGCCTCCACGGCCGCCCGGAAGGCGGGCTCCGCCGCCAGCAGGTCGGCTCCCATGCCCGCCCACTGCGAGCCGTTGCCGGAGAACGCGAACGCGATCCTGCCCTGCCGCACCGCCTCGCCGGTCACGGCCTCGACGGCCGGGCCCCCCGGAGCCTGCTGCGGGGGCGGCGCGGAGCGGCGGGCCAGCCGCCCCAGGGCCTGCGCCGCCTCCTGCGGCCCGTCCGCCAGAACGGCCGCCCGGTACGGGTGCTTGCCGCGCCGGGCGCAGCTCGTGTGGGCGAGGTCGTAGAACTC
>NZ_JBAMDC010000387.1:0-6032 GCF_036961605.1 Streptomyces sp. KLMMK | reverse complement strand
CTTCTTCAGGGCGTCTCCGAGGGCCTCGGCCTCATCCGGGGTCAGCTCGACGACGAGCCGACCGCCGCCTTCGAGCGGAACCCGCATGACGATGCCCCGCCCCTCCTTGGTCACCTCGAGCGGGCCATCGCCCGTCCGCGGCTTCATGGCCGCCATGCTCGTTCCCCTTCCTGAAACCAGCTCATCGTCAGCCGACGGCCCCACGACAGGCCCGCGTCACCGGCATCGAACACATTGCTTCCAGGCCATTATCTCGCATCGCGTGACCCAATGAACAACATCGGTCCGTATCCCTTCGGCAACGCGATCACGCAAAACCACTCAATTCGGCGATCGGACTGCGATACTGCGCCGCTTCGACCACGCATCCATGGCCGGATTCTTTGACGCAGGTCACATATCGGTGCCCGGTGATCTCCGGCATGCTGGGCCCGGAACGCCACTGACGGGGCTTGCGACGAGGGAGGGACCGGCACATGACCGACTCCGTGCTGTACGAGGTGACGGACGGGCTCGCGACGATCACGCTGAACCGTCCCGACGCGATGAACGCGCTGAACACCGACACCAAGGTCGCCCTGCGCGACGCCCTGCAGCGGGCCGGGGCCGACGCGGCCGTCCGGGCGGTGCTGCTGACCGGCACCGGGCGCGCCTTCTGCGTCGGGCAGGACCTCAAGGAGCACGTCGAGTCGCTGGCCGCCGACCGCGCGAGCGGCACGGGGAGCACCATGACGACGGTCAAGGAGCACTACAACCCCATCGTCACGGCCATCGCCGGCATGCCGAAGCCGGTCGTGGCGGGGGTGAACGGGGTCGCCGCCGGCGCCGGGGCGGGGTTCGCCTTCGCCGCGGACTACCGGGTGGTGGCCGACACCGCCGCGTTCAACACGTCCTTCGCGGGGGTCGCCCTGACCGCCGACTCGGGGGTCTCGTGGACGCTGCCGCGCCTCGTCGGCCACAGCCGGGCCTCGGACCTGCTGCTGTTCCCGCGCAACGTGCCGGCGCAGGAGGCGTACGAGCTGGGCATCGCCAACAAGGTCGTGCCGGCGGCGGAGCTGGCCGCGGAGGCCGGGGCCGTCGCCCGTCGCCTCGCCGAGGGGCCCACCGGCGCCTATGCCGCGATCAAGGAGTGCCTCGCCTACGGGGCGGGGCGGTCCCTGACCGAGGCCCTTGCCAAGGAGGACGAGCTGCAGACCCGTGCGGGGGCGTCGGAGGATCACGCC
The DNA here is from genome assembly GCF_036961605.1 of Streptomyces sp. KLMMK. Taxonomy (NCBI): domain Bacteria; kingdom Bacillati; phylum Actinomycetota; class Actinomycetes; order Kitasatosporales; family Streptomycetaceae; genus Streptomyces; species Streptomyces sp. KLMMK. Next base: position 4,809 of record NZ_JBAMDC010000387.1, on the reverse strand, counting down.
ATTGCCGTGGACGCCTTCCTCAAGAAGGAGAAGCCGGAGTTCGTCGGCCGCTGAGCGGCCGGGCACGGGTGGGCCCCGCGTCAGCGGGCCCCCGCGCCCTCCCTCGCGTGACACCCCGCCAGGTGGTCGTTCACCAGCCCGCACGCCTGCATCAGGGCGTACGCCGTCGTCGGCCCGATGAAGCGGAAGCCGCGCTTCTTGAGGTCCTTGGCGAGGGCTGTCGACTCCGGCGTCACCGCCGGGACGTCCGCGGCCGTGCGCGGCGCGGCGGCCCGCTCCGGGGCGTAGGACCAGATCAGGGCGTCCAGCTCACCGGGTGCCCACTCCGCCGCGACCCGTGCGTTGGCGATCGTGGCCGTGATCTTGGCGCGGTTGCGGATGATGCCGGGGTCGGCCAGCAGCCGCTGCGCGTCGGCGTCGGTGAAGGCCGCGACCTTGGCGATGGAGAACCCGGCGAAGGCGGCCCGGAAGCCCTCGCGGCGCCGCAGGATGGTCAGCCACGAGAGCCCGGACTGGAAGGCTTCCAGGCACATCCGCTCGTAGAGGGCGTCGTCCCCGCGCACGGGGCGGCCCCATTCGGTGTCGTGGTAGACGCGGTAGTCCGCCATGGTCTCCGCTTCGAGGCCCCACGGGCAGCGGTGCAGCCCGTCCGCCCCTATGACCGGTGCGCCGCTCATTCCTTCTCCCCCTCGTCCTCGCGCCGGTCGCGGCTCTCGCTCTCCCCGGGGCCGGCCTTCGCGCCGCCGGCCATGGCCGCCGCCTGCGCGCCCGCGAGGGCGGCCTCCAGCTCGGAGATGCGGGCGTCGCGCTCGGCGAGCTCGGCGCCGAGGCGGTCCAGGGCCTCGTCCGTCTCCGCCATGCGGTAGCCCCGCAGGGCCACGGGCAGGCGCAGCGTCTCGACGTCGGCCCGGGCCATGGGGCGGTCCGCGGGGAGCGGCCAGACGGTCCGGTCGGCCGCGGCCTCGGGCAGCGCCGCGCCGCTTCCGCCGCCGGCGACGAAGAGCGCGACCGCGGCGACCACCACGACCAGCGCGATGAGCAGGAACCAGAACACGACCATCTCCCAGGAACACGGACTGCGTTTCCGTCCACCCCGATCGTGCCATGCCGCACTGACAGTTAAGGTCGCTGCGGACCACCGAGAGGGAGTAGGGACATGCTGCGGCTGGGACGACGCGAGTTCGATGCGCACGAGCCGGTGATCATGGCGATCGTCAACCGGACGCCGGACTCCTTCTACGACCAGGGTGCGACGTTCACCGACGAGCCCGCCCTGGCCAGGGTGGAGCAGGCCGTCGCGGAGGGTGCCGCCATCATCGACATCGGCGGGGTGAAGGCCGGCCCCGGCGAGGAGGTGACCGCCGAGGAGGAGGCCCGCCGGACGGTCGGCTTCGTGGCCGAGGTCCGCAGGCGCCACCCGGACGTGGTGATCAGCGTCGACACCTGGCGGCACGACGTGGGCGAGGCGGTGTGCGAGGCCGGCGCGGACCTCCTGAACGACGCGTGGGGCGGCGTGGACCCCAAGCTGGCCGAGGTCGCGGCCCGTTACGGCGTGGGCCTGGTGTGCACGCACGCGGGCGGCGTGGAACCGCGCACGCGCCCGCACCGGGTGGAGTACGAGGACGTGATGGCGGACATCCTGCGGGTCACGCTCGGGCTGGCCGAGCGCGCGGTGGCGCTCGGCGTCCGGCGCGACGGCATCATGATCGACCCGGGGCACGACTTCGGGAAGAACACCCGGCACTCGCTGGAGGCGACCCGGCGGCTCGGCGAGATGGCGGAGACGGGCTGGCCGGTGCTGGTCTCGCTGTCGAACAAGGACTTCGTCGGCGAGACGCTCGACAAGCCGGTGAAGGAGCGCGTCCTGGGCACGCTCGCGACGACGGCCGTCTCGGCGTGGCTGGGCGCGCAGGTCTACCGCGTGCACGAGGTGGCGGAGACGAAGCAGATCCTGGACATGGTGGCGTCCATCGCCGGCCACCGGGCACCTGCGGTGGCCAGGCGGGGTCTGGCCTGAGCCGGGGCAGGACCGGCACCGCGGGACCGCGTCGCCGCGGTCGCTCCCCCGGCCGCCGCCGGGAGGTGCCCCCGGCCGTTGCGGCGGGAAAAGGATGCCCGCCGCAACGGCGGCACGCGACCGTGGCGAAGGTCCGGCGGATACGCAGTCACCGCCACCCGGGCGTTCGTCACGGCCCGCCGCGGGCGGCTACGCCCCCGCCTCCTTGGTGACCAGCCGCACGGCCTCCTCCACGTCGTCCGTGACGTGGAAGAGGTGCAGGTCGTTCGGGCCGGCCTTGCCTCCGGCGATGAGCGTGTCCCGGAACCAGTCGACCAGGCCGCCCCAGTAGGCGGAGCCGAAGAGGACGATCGGGAAGCGCGTGACCTTCTTGGTCTGGACGAGGGTCAGCGCCTCGAACAGCTCGTCCAGCGTGCCGAGTCCGCCCGGGAGCACGACGAACCCGCTCGCGTACTTCACGAACATCGTCTTCCGCACGAAGAAGTAGCGGAAGTCGACGCCGAGGTTGACGTACTGGTTGAGCCCCTGCTCGAAGGGCAGTTCGATGCCGAGGCCGACGGAGATGCCGCCCGCCTCCGTCGCCCCCTTGTTGGCGGCCTCCATCGCGCCGGGCCCGCCGCCCGTGATGACCGCGAAGCCCGACTCGACGAGGCCGCGCCCGATGGCGATGCCGGCCTCGTACTCCGGCGAGTCCCGGGGCGTGCGGGCCGAGCCGAAGACGCTGATGGCGGGTGGCAGTTCGGCGAGGGCCCCGAAGCCCTCGACGAACTCGGACTGGATGCGCATCACCCGGAAGGGGTCCTCGTGGACCCAGTCCGCGGCCCCTCTCGTGTCCAGCAGGTGCTGGTCCGTGGTGCCCGCCTGCATCTGGCCGTACCGGCGTACCACCGGCCCCCGGCGCTGCTCCCGCCGCGCGCGCGATCCTTCGGGATGTGCCATGCCGTGCTCCCTCCGCTGCAGATCGTTGCTGTTCAGCGTAGGCCCACGGGTACGGCGTTCCGAAAGATCAGCCGGCCAGCCAGGCGCGCAGCCGCTCTTCGCAGTCGTTGATCAGCGAGGCCCGGACGCGCTCGTCCCGCTTGTGGGCGAGCGTCGGGTCGCCGGGGCCGTAGTTGACGGCGGGCACGCCGAGCGCGCTGAAGCGGGAGACGTCGGTCCAGCCGAACTTGGGCTTGGGCGTCCCGCCGACGGCCTCGATGAACGCGGCGGCGGCGGGGTGGGACAGCCCGGGCAGCGCGCCGGGCGACTCGTCGTCCACGACGAGCCCGGCGACGCCGCAGTCCGCGAAGACCTCGCGGACGTGCTCCAGGGCCTGCGCGGGGCTGCGGTCGGGCGCGTAGCGGTAGTTGACGGTGACGGTGCACGCGTCGGGGATGACGTTGCCGGCGACGCCGCCCTCGATGCGGACGGCGTTGAGGCCCTCGTGGTACTCCAGGCCGTCGATGACGGGACGGCGCGGCTCGTAGGCGGCGAGCCGGGCGAGGATCGGCGCGGCCGCGTGGATCGCATTGCTGCCCATCCAGCTGCGTGCGGAGTGGGCGCGCTCGCCCGCGGTGTGCAGGTGAACCCGGAGGGTGCCCTGGCAGCCGCCCTCGACCTGGGCGTCGGAGGGCTCCAGGAGGACAGCGAAGTCGGCGGCGAGCCAGTCGGGGTGGGCGTCCGCGATGCGGCCGAGGCCGTTGAGGTGGGAGGCGACCTCCTCGTTGTCGTAGAAGACGAGGGTCAGGTCGCGGTTGGGCTCGGGCACGGTGGCGGCGATGCGCAGCTGCACCGCGACGCCGGACTTCATGTCGCTGGTGCCGCAGCCCCACAGGAAGCCGTCCTCGTCCAGCCGGGAGGGGACGTTGCCGGCGATGGGGACGGTGTCGATGTGGCCGGCGAGCACGACGCGCTCGGCACGGCCCAGGTTCGTGCGGGCCACGACGTTGTTGCCGTACCGGTCCACCGTCAGGTGCGGCAGCGCGCGCAGGGCGTTTTCGACGGCGTCGGCCAGCGTCTTCTCGCTCCCGCTCTCGGACGGGACGTCGACGAGCTGGGCGGTCAGGGCGGCGGCGTCGAGGGACAGGTCGAGTGCGGCGTCATCCATGCGTGCGACTCTAGCCCGGGCGGTGCGGGCGCGGCCGGGCCGGAGGGCGGCCCCGGGCCGCCGCCTGTCCTCTCCAGTAACGTGGGCCGCATGTCCCGGATCTTCGTCACCCGACGTGGCCGCGTGTTGCGCATCGTGGCCGCCTGCGCCGTGCTGCTGGCGCTGATCGGCTACGGGATCGCCCAGCTGGTGACGGGCGGCCCGGGAGCGCCGCGCTGCACGGTGCGCGCCGACGGCGCCTCGTACTCTCTCTCGCCCGAGCAGGCGGTGAACGCGGCGACGATCTCGGCCGTGGGGTCCGAGCGCGGGCTGCCGGAGCGGGCGGTGACGATCGCCCTGGCCACGGCCATGCAGGAGTCGGGGCTGCGCAACATCCACCACGGCGACCGGGACTCGCTGGGGCTGTTCCAGCAGCGGCCCACGCAGGGCTGGGGCTCGGCGCGGCAGATCACCGACCCCGTGTACGCGTCGGGGAAGTTCTACGACCACCTGGTGGAGGTGCCGGGCTACTCGCGGCTGCCGCTGACGGTGGCCGCGCAGAAGGTGCAGCGCAGCGGCTTCCCGCAGGCGTACGCCAAGCACGAGCCGGACGCGTCACTGCTGTCGTCCGCGCTGACGGGCCGGGCGGTGGCGGCCTTCAGCTGCACGACGAGCCCGAGCGACGGCAAGAAGGGGGACGTCTCGGCGGTCCGGGCCAAGCTGCGCC
>NZ_JBAMDC010000386.1:0-6039 GCF_036961605.1 Streptomyces sp. KLMMK | reverse complement strand
GGTGCGGTGGGCGGCGGACTGCCGGGAGGCGGGGATCGCGGTCGGCTGCTTCCGGCCGCCGTCCGTGCCGGACGGCGTCTCGCGGCTGCGGCTGACCGCCCGGGCCGACCTGTCGGACCGGCAGGTGACGGCCGCGGCCGACGCGATCATACGGACCGCGCCGGCCGCTTGAGAGAAAGGGACTGACGGGTCAGAGCGGGTCGGTCCCGCCGTCGCGCAGACCCTCGACGAAGCGGGTCCACGCGGCGGAGCGGAAGACGAGCGCGGGCCCGCCCGCCCGCTTGGAGTCGCGCACGGCGAGGAGGCGGCCGGGGAGCGGTCCGGCCGTCTCGACGCAGTTGTTGTATCCGGTGCTGTAACTGCTGCGCCGCCATGGAGCCTCGCGGAGCAGGGAAAGCGCTGCAGGGGTGGAACGGTGGGGTACGTACCGAGGCATTGCGGACATGGTGCCTCCTTACGCGCCGTCGTTGATCCCGGCGATGAATTCCAGCGATTTCTCGTGCGAGAGGGCGTGTGCGCGCAGTGTCGTGAAGGCCGCGCCGTACGCCCGGAGGTCTTCTTTCCGCTCCAGGTAGAGGCTACTCGTCAAGTGGTCGAGAACAACCACATCCAGATCAGCAATGCGCGGAAATGAGAAAATAACAAAAGGCCCGGTGATGCCCATATGGCCGCCGCTGGAGAAGGGCAGGACATGCAGTCGCACGTGCCCCAGCGATCCCGTCTCCACCAGGTGCCGCAACTGCCCGGCCATGACCTCCGGGCCGCCGACCTCATGGCGCAGCACGGCCTCGTCCAGCACGGCGCACACCTCCAGCGGCTGCTCGCCCCGGAGCACCGCCTGGCGCGCCAGGCGCACCCGCACCAGCTCCTCGACCTGCTCCGGCGCGGGGTCGCCGAGGGCCGCGCGGGTCACGGCGCGGGCGTAGTCCGGCGTCTGCAGCAGGCCGGGCACCACGGTGGTCTCCAGGGTGCTTAACCGCGAGGCCTCCGACTCCAGGCTGATGAAGTCGAGATAGGCGGGCGGCAGCCGGTCCCGGTAGGCGTACCACCAGCCGCGCCGGGCTCCCGCACCCTCGCCCGGTTCGGGGGACCCCGCACCGCACAGCGCCCCCAGCAGCGCGCGCAGCTCGGCGTCGGTGACCCCGTAGGCGTCCAGCAGCCGGGCCACGTCCGCCGGTTTCACGCCACTGCTGCCCGTCTCGATCCGGCTGACCTTCGACTGGTGCCAGCCCACCGCACGCGCGGCCTCCAGGCTCGTCAGCCCGGCCAGTTCGCGCTGGCGGCGCAGCTCCGCACCCAGCTTGCGGCGGCGTACCGCCGGTCCGTACCGCATTGGCCCTCCCCTGGGTCACTGTCGTTGTCATACGTCAGTGTCAATAGCCCAGTGTGCCGTGTGAATCCGGTCGCTCGTTGTAGAGTTCACTGCTTCGGGCGACAGATATATGCATATCTCGGGGGATCGCTCCCATCACAGGCGTTATCAGTGGCAGTCTGTCGCGCAGAGCCGTCCGAGGCCGCTCATGCCCCCCACGACTTACGGCACGCTTCCCGGTTTTCCGTGGCACGCACCGGAGTCCGGTCTCGGCGGGACCTCGGCTGAAAGGGCCACCGCCATGGCAGACCACCAAGAAGCCACCGTCACGCTGCCGAGCGCCCCCGCCTCGGTCTCCACGGCGCGCCGCTACGTCGCGGAGGTGCTGGCGGACTGGGGGCTTCCGGGCGGGACGGACACCTCGGAGACCGTGCGCCTGATCGTCTCCGAGCTCGCGACCAACGCCGTGCAGCACACCCGGGGTCAGTCGCCCACCTTCACCGTGGACGTCCGCCTCGACCGTGATCAGCAGCTGCGCATCGGCGTCACGGACAGCCACCCGCGCTTCCCCCGGCGGCTGCCCGCCGCGGTCCAGCAGGACAACGGCCGCGGCATGGTGATCATCCGCTGTCTCACCGCGGAGCACGGGGGGCGGCTGTTCTGCACGCCGACCTCCGACGGCGGCAAGACGGTGTGGATCTCCCTCCCCTGGACCGCGCCGGTCAGCGCCGAGCGCTGAACTCCCCTCCGGCCGGCCTGGCCCCCCGCACCCGGGTGCGGGGGGCCTCGGGCCTCTTCGGGCCCTCGTGCGGGGAGGTGCGGGGAGTGGGTGTCACCGGCCCTTCCGGGGTCTCCGGGCGGGCCGGTGACGCCGGGTCAGCCGACCCGGCCGTAGAGGACGCTGTTGGTCCAGATCCGCTCCAGACGGACGACCGCGCCCGTCTTGGGTGCGTGCCAGATGCGGCCGTCCCCGTTGTATATCCCCACGTGGTAGATCCCGCGCCCGGAGACGAAGAAGACGAGGTCGCCGCGTTCGCGTGCGGAGCGGGGGATGTGGTGGGTGCTGTTGTACTGCTGGGCGGCGGTGCGGGGCAGGGACTTCCCGGCCCGCTTGAAGGAGTAGAGCGTCAGGCCCGAGCAGTCGAACCGGGAGGGTCCGGTCGCCCCCCACTGATACGGGGAGCCCTGCTTCGAGGCCGCGATCCGCAGTGCCTGGGTGGAGACGGTAGACGCCTCCGCCTCTGCCGCGCCGCCCGGAACCAGCACGGTGGCTCCGACGGCGGCGAGAGTGAGGGCCGATGCCGCACCGGCCCTGGACAGCTTTGACGGACGTTTGTGCGCGCCCATGCGCTAACCCTTCGTCAGCCGCCTGTGAAGGATGACCTGTCGGGTTCGGGCAGGCGAAGGTTGCCCGGCCGCTGTCAACGGCTTCACCCCAAGGGCCGACCGCACTACTCTTGGTCGTCCCACCACTCTTGGGTCCTCCATCCCTGCCGTTGCACTCAAGTCGACCCGGCATCCCGGCGGCGGCAGGGTTCGGCGTCCGCCGGGACCGCCCCGCCTGGGTGGCGGGGTCTTGTCGTCGAAGGGATCTTGGCGCAGCCGCCGTGCCGATTCCGAGCGGAACCAGGGGTATGTGAGCCTGATCACTTCTGGGCAATTCCGGTGGACGCGGGGCGATTTGATGGTGTGCGCCCAAGCCGGCTGAGCCGCTGGCCTGCGGCGGTTCGTACCGGCCCGGGGGCAATCCGGCCGTCCGCGCCAAATCGATCACCGCGCCCCGTCTACGCCGTGATCCTTCATGGAGGGGACCGGGGTTTATTCGGGTGCGGACCCCCGGCCCTCCGGCGCACATGGCGCGGAGATCCCTTCGCCCCCGGCGCTCTGCGCCGGGGACCCGTATCGTCCGCGTCGGCATGACCCGCTCGCACCTTCCGTTCACCCGTTCCGTACGGGCGTGCGAGCCGCGGCGCCGTCGTACCACCGCGACGACCATGGTCTGCGCCGCCCGTAGCCGGCCGTACGTGTCGTGCGGACGGGCGGCCATGATCCGGCCCAGAAGATCCAGTAGGTGCAGACGACAGACGGCGCCCGGGCCCGTGGCCATGGCATCGCAAAGAGTCAGTTAACGCGTTGGAAAAGGTTGCGCCCTAATCTGCAATCACTGGCCACCGGCCGAAGAACCCCAGGTCAACACCGTGTTGAACTCGGGTAGCGTCCCGGTGCGTCCATCCGGGACACCTGGGACGACAGTGAGGTGGGACGCATGCAACTCTCCCCGCGCGAGCAGGAACGACTGCTCCTGCACGTGGCCGCCGACGTGGCCGCCAAGCGCAAGGCCCGCGGCCTGCTCCTCAACCACCCCGAGGCGGTGGCCCTGATCACGGTCCACGTCCTCGAAGGCGCCCGGGACGGCCGCACCGTCGCCGAGCTGATGTCCTCCGGGCGCGGGGTGCTCACCCGCGACGACGTCATGGAGGGCATCCCCGAGATGCTCCACGACGTCCAGGTCGAGGCCACCTTCCCCGACGGCACCAAGCTCGTCACCGTTCACGAACCGATCTGCTGACGGGGAGGACCCGCGATGATCCCCGGAGAAATCCTGTACGCCGCCGAGCCCGTGGCCCTCAACCAGGGACTGCACCGCACCCGGCTCACCGTGCTCAACGCCGCCGACCGCCCGGTGCAGGTCGGCTCGCACTACCACTTCGCCGAGGCCAACCCCGGCCTCGACTTCGACCGTGCGGCGGCCCGCGGCAAGCGCCTCGACATCGCCGCCGGCACCGCCGTCCGCTTCGAGCCGGGCATCCCCCTCCAGGTCGACCTCGTCCCCATCGGCGGCAAGCGCATCGTCGAGGGCCTGCGCGGCGAGTGCGGGGGACCGCTCGATGACTGAACTCAGCCGCGTCGCCTACGCCGGCCTCTACGGGCCGACCGCCGGCGACCGCGTCCGCCTCGCCGACACCGACCTCGTCGTCGAGATCGAGGAGGACCGCAGCGGCGGGCCCGGGCACGCCGGCGACGAGGCCGTCTTCGGCGGCGGCAAGGTCATCCGCGAGTCCATGGGCCAGTCCCGCGCGACCCGGGCGGACGGGGCCCCCGACACCGTCATCACCGGGGCCCTCGTCCTCGACCACTGGGGCGTCGTCAAGGCCGACATCGGCATCCGCGACGGCCGGATCACCGGCGTCGGCAAGGCCGGCAACCCCGACACCATGGACGGCGTCCACCCCGACCTCGTCATCGGACCCGAGACCGAGGTCATCGCCGGCAACGGCAAGATCCTCACCGCCGGGGCCGTCGACGCCCACGTCCATTTCATCTGCCCGCAGGCCGCGGACGAGGCTCTCGCCTCGGGAGTCACCACCCTGCTCGGCGGCGGCACCGGGCCGGCCGAGGGCAGCAAGGCCACCACCATCACCCCCGGAGCCTGGCACCTCGCCCGGATGTTCGAGGCCATGGAGGGCTACCCCGTCAACGTCGGCCTGCTGGGCAAGGGCAACACCGTCTCGTACGACTCGATGCGCGCCCAGCTGCGGGCCGGCGCCGTCGGCTTCAAGATCCACGAGGACTGGGGGGCGACCCCCGCCGTCATCGACGCCTGCCTGGCCGTGTGCGAGGAGAGCGGGGCCCAGCTCGCCATCCACACCGACACCCTCAACGAGGCCGGCTTCGTCGGCGACACCCTCGCCGCCATCGCCGGCCGGTCCATCCACGCCTACCACACCGAAGGCGCGGGCGGCGGGCATGCACCCGACATCATCACCGTCGTCTCCGAGGCCAACGTCCTGCCCAGCTCCACCAACCCCACCCGGCCGCACACCGTCAACACCGTCGACGAGCACCTCGACATGCTGATGGTCTGTCACCACCTCAACCCGGGCGTCCCCGAAGACCTCGCCTTCGCCGAGTCCCGCATCCGGCCGGGCACCATCGCCGCCGAGGACGTCCTGCACGACCTCGGAGCGATCTCGATCATCTCCTCCGACTCCCAGGCGATGGGCCGCATCGGGGAGGTCGTGCTGCGCACCTGGCAGACCGCGCACGTGATGAAGAGACGCCGCGGCGCCCTGCCCGGCGACGGCCCGGCCGACAATGCACGGGCCCGGCGCTACGTCGCCAAATACACCATCAACCCGGCCGTCGCGCAGGGCCTCGACCACGAGATCGGCTCCGTGGAGCCCGGCAAGCTCGCGGACCTCGTGCTGTGGGACCCCGCCTTCTTCGGCGTGCGGCCGCAGCTCGTCATCAAGGGCGGCCAGATCGCCTACGCGCAGATGGGCGACGCCAACGCCTCCATCCCCACCCCGCAGCCGGTCCTGCCGCGCCCCATGTTCGGGGCCCACGGCCGCGCCCCGGCCGCCAACTCCCTCAACTTCGTCACCCAGTGGGCCATGGACGACGGCCTCCCCGAACGCCTCGGCCTCGGCAAGCGGTTCGTCCCCATACGGTCCACGCGCGGCGTCACCAAGGCGGACATGCGCAACAACGACGCCCGGCCGAGGGTGGAGGTCGACCCCGACACGTTCACGGTCACCGTCGACGGCGAAGTGATCGAACCCCGGCCGGCGGCGGAACTGCCGATGGCCCAGCGTTACTTCCTCTTCTGATGAACACGACGACCGCGGCCACCGTGCCGCCCGCACCGGCGCCCGGGGCGAGGACCGGCGGCCTCGCCGCCCTCCTCGTCCTGGCCGACGGCCGCTTCCCCGCCGGCGGGCACGCCC
>NZ_JBAMDC010000385.1:0-6045 GCF_036961605.1 Streptomyces sp. KLMMK | reverse complement strand
GCCGTCGGGCGGTGCGCCGCCCGGTGGATCGGCGGGAAGCACGGACGGCAGGAGGGGGACTTCCGGTTGCCCGGGCTGCAGGGAGGGCGGCATGAGGTGCGACGGCGTGGCGCGGGCGAGGTCGAGCGCGTACTCGGCCCACCAGCGGCCCGCGGGCGGCGCGCCGCGGCAGGCGCCGTCGGACTCCCCGGGCCGCTTGATCCACAGGAAGGCGTCGATGCGCGGGTTCCCCGTGGCGGTGCTGGGCGGGGCGCCGAGCGCCCGCCCGGGCGGGTTGCACCAGGACTCGGGCTCGTGTTCCTCCTCCCCGTCCGCGTACTCCGCTTCCGCTCCGTCCCCGGGTTCCCGCGTGCCCGCGGCTCTCCTGGCCTCGGCGGCCGACGGCACGGGCTGCCGCTGCTCCTTCTCCTTTTCCTTCTCTGTGCCGCCCTCCTTCTTCTCCTTCTCTTTCTCCTTCTTGTGGTCGTCCTTCTTCTTCCCGCCCTCCGGCGGCGCCGGAAGCGGGCCGTTGCCGTTGCGGCTCGTGTCGATGACGTAATGGGCACCGCCGAGCAGGGCGGAGAGATGGTCGCCGTAGGCGCGGGTGACGGGCGTGGTGTGGAAATTGGAGACGTTCAGCGCGAACCCGTCGGCCTCTGCGATCCCCGCCTCGGTGAGCGCCGTCACCATCATGTTGTGGTCCCGGATCCAGCCCGGGTTTCCCGCGTCGATGTAGACCGAGACGCCGGGCTTGGACTTGAAGATCCGCACGGCCTGCGCGATGAGCGCCAGGCGTTGCTTGGCGGCCGCTGCGGGGACGCAGCCCGACGCCCACTGGGCGAGCGCGTCCGGTTCGAGGACGATCCAGGCCCGGCGCGCGCCGATCCCGGCCGCGGCCCGCGCGGCCCAGGCGCGGTAGTGCCTGGCGTCGGGAGCGCCGCCCGACGAGTACTGACCGCAGTCGCGCTGAGGGATGTTGTAGGCGACCAGCACGGGAATGACCCCGCTGCGCTCGGCCTGCCGGGTGACGCTCTCGGCCTGCGCCTTCGGATCGTCACCGGTCAGCCAGACCGCCATGGGCTCCTTCGCGATGCGCTGCAGGACGACGGCGTCGTCCTCGCGCCCCTGCTCCTGCCAGACCCGCACCTGACGGGCCGCCGGCCCCCGCGGCTCCACCCAGAACGGAGACGTGGCATCGAGGTTGTCGTCGTCCTCCGTCAGCGCCTCACAGGCCGTCCCGGCCAGTGACAGCGCCCCTGCGCACACCAGGACGACCGCACCGCAGCGCAGGGCCCGGCTCCTCGTCTTCTTCTTCGTTCCCGCCGGTCTCGTCGTACCCGTGGTTCCCGTCGTGGACGCCCGGACCTTGCGGGGCCGGGCCGTGTGTCGCCGGGACTTGTGTGACATAGATCCCCCAATATTCCATATCTGCCGATCTGTCCATTCCAGACAGAGTGACAGGTGCCGACCCGTCAGACACGTCGGATTACGCCGAACGGGATCTGAAAAAGGGGAAATCGGAGGAGAGGTGCGATGGTAAGCATCGGATACACGATGATGACCGAGCAGGCGGGCCCCCGTGAGCTCGTCGCGCACGTGGTGGGCGCGGAGGAAGCGGGATTCGACTTCTCCGTCACGTCCGACCACTATTTCCCCTGGCTCGCCTCCCAGGGCCATGCGCCCAACGCGTGGGCCGTCCTGGGCGCCGCGGCGCAGGCGACGTCGCGGATCCCGCTCATGACGTTCGTGACCTGTCCCACCACGCGCTACCACCCCGTGGTCGTCGCCCAGCAGGCGGCCACGGTGCAGTTGCTCTCGCAGGGGCGCTTCCGCCTGGGGCTCGGGTCGGGCGAGAACCTCAACGAGCATGTGGTCGGACGCGGCTGGCCGGGCGTCAGCGTCCGGCACGAGATGCTCGAAGAGGCGGTCTTCCTCATCCGGGCGCTCCTGGACGGGGAGCTCGTCACCCACCACGGCACCCACTACGCCGTCGAACACGCCAGGCTGTGGGACGTTCCCGAGCCGCCTCCGCCCATCGGCATCGCCGTGTCGGGGGAGCACTCCTGCCGCCTGGCCGGCCAACTGGCCGACATGGTCATCGCGACCGAGCCCCGCAGGGAGCTGCTGGAGGGGTTCGACCGCCACGGGGGCGCCGGCAAGCCCCGCATCGGACAGCTGCCCGTCTGCTACGACACCGACCACGGCGCGGCGGTCGAACGGGCCCACGAGCAGTTCCGCTGGTTCGGGCTCGGCTGGCCGGTCAACTCCGAGCTGCCGCACGACGCGGCCTTCGCCTCCGCGTCCGCTTTCGTCACCAAGGATGACGTTGCGAAGGCGATCCCCTGCGGATCCAATACGGACCGCTTCGTCGAGGCGGTGCGGGCCTACACGGAGGCAGGGTTCACCGAGGTCGCCCTCGTCCAGATCGGCGGCGACCAGCAGGCCCCGTACCTGGACTGGGCCAAGAGGGAGCTGCTCCCCGCCCTGCGCACGCTCTGAGCGGGACGCCGCGGGCAGCGCCCGCCGCGGACCTCACAGCTGGAGGATGTCGGCCAGCTCGTAGGCCGCGGGTTCCTCCAGCTGGGCGTACGTGCACTGGTGCGGCTCGCGGTCGGGGCGCCACCGGCGGAACTGCGTGGTGTGCCGGAAGCGGTCGCCCTGGAGGTGGTCGTAGGCCACCTCGCAGACCCGTTCGGGCCGCAGCGGCACCCAGGACAGGTCCTTGGTGCCGGTCCACCGGCTGGGCCCGCCGGGCATCCGACCGGTGGCCTGCGCCTCCTCGGTGGCCCACTCCTGCCACGGGTGTCCCTCCACCGTGGGCATCCGCAGGGGTTCGAGCTCCTCCATCAGCTCCTGCCGGCGGCGCATGGGGAAGGAGGCGCAGACCCCGACGTGCTGCAGCCGCCCGGCCGGGTCGTAGAGGCCGAGCAGCAGGGAGCCCACCACGGGCCCGCTCTTGTGGTGGCGCAGCCCGGCGACGACGCAGTCGGCGGTCCGATCGTGCTTGATCTTGGCCATGGCCCGCTCGCCGGGCCGGTACGGGGAGGCGGGCGGCTTCGCGACGACCCCGTCGAGCCCGGCCCCTTCGAACTGCTCGAACCACGCGTGGGCCGTTTCGAGGTCGTAGGTGGCGGGTGCGATGTAGACCGGGGCCCGCACCCCCTGCAGCGCCGAGGTCAGCGCGTCCCGCCGGTCCCGCTGCGGGGTCGTCAGCAGGGATTCCTCGCCGAGGGCGAGCAGGTCGAAGGCGATGAAGCTCGCCGGGGTGACCTCGGCCAGATGGCGGACGCGGGAGTCGGCGGGGTGGATGCGTTCGAGCAGGGCGTCGAAGTCGAGGCGCCCGCCGCGGCTGACGACGATCTCCCCGTCGAGCACGCAGCGGGGCGGGAGCTGCTCGCGGAAGACCTCGACGAGCTCCGGGAAGTAGCGGGTGAGCGGTTTGCTGGAGCGGCTGCCCAGCTCGACGTCGTCGCCGTCGCGGAAGACGATGGCCCGGAAGCCGTCCCACTTCGCCTCGTACAGCATGCCGGGCGGGATCTTCGCCACGGACTTGGCGAGCATCGGCTGCAGCGGGGGCATCACGGGGAGATCCATGACCGCGATTGTGCGGGCCCCGGGCCCCGGCCGCCTCTTCGCGCGCCCCGCGCTCCCGGCGCCGCCGCCCGCAGGCGCCGTGCGGCGCGGGCCTCTAGCGTGAGGGTGTGGCAGAGGAGGCGCTGGAGATCACCGCCGGGGAGCGGACGGTACGGCTGTCGCACCCGGACAAGGTCTACTTTCCCGAGCGCGGCTTCACCAAGTACGACCTGGCCCGCTACTACCTCGCCGTCGCCGACGGCATCGTCCGGGCGCTCAAGGACCGCCCGACCACGATGGAGCGCTACCCGGACGGGGTCGAGGGGGAGTCCTTCTTCCAGAAGCGGGCGCCGAAGAACCTGCCGGAGTGGATCCCGACCGGCCGCATCGCCTTCCCCAGCGGCCGCTACGCCGACGAGATCTGCCCCAACGAGGCCGCGGCCGTGCTGTGGGCCGCGAACCTGGGCTGCCTGACCTTCCACCCCTGGCCCGTGCGCCGGACGGACACCGAGCACCCCGACGAGCTGCGCATCGACCTCGACCCGCAGCCGGGCACCGGCTACGCGGACGCCGTCCGTGCCGCCCTGGAACTCAGGGAGGTCCTCGACGGCCTGGGCCTGACCGGCTGGCCCAAGACCTCCGGCGGGCGCGGGCTGCACGTGTTCGTGCCCATCGCGCCGCGGTGGACGTTCGTCCAGGTGCGCAGGGCGGCCATCGCCGTCGCGCGGGAGCTGGAGCGGCGGTCGCCGCAGGAGGTCACCACGGCGTGGTGGAAGGAGGAGCGCGGGGCCAAGGTCTTCGTCGACTACAACCAGACCGCCCGCGACCGCACCATCGCCAGCGCCTACTCGGTGCGGCCCCGCCCGCACGCTCCGGTCTCCGCACCGCTGACGTGGGACGAGGTGGCCGGCGACGCGGTGCCCGAGGACTTCGACCTGGCCACCATGCCGGCCCGGTTCGAGGCCGTGGGCGATCTGCACGCGGGCATGGAGGACCGGCCGTGCGGGCTGGAGGCGGCCCTGGAACTGGCCGACCGGGACGAGCGCGAGCACGGGCTGGGCGACCTGCCCTACCCGCCGGAGCACCCGAAGATGAAGGGCGAGCCCAAGCGCGTGCAGCCCAGCCGGGCCCGCAAGGACCCACCCCCGTCCGGCTGAGAGTGCTTTGCCCAGGTTTATTCGGGATTGCGGCGTGGTACGTCGGCATTGCTTCATCAACCCCTCACACAGGGAGCCCCCATGCCCAGGACCCTCGCAGCCCGCAGCAAGAAGATCTCGACGGACGCCATCGTGGTGGCCGCCCTGGCCGGCTCGCTGCTGGTCGCCGGATCCGCCCAGGCGGCCTCGGGCCCCGGCGTCCCGCCGGTGCCGCAGCGCCCCGCCGGCACCATCACCAGCCCCACGGGCGTCAACGAGCGGATGTACCCCAGCACGGACTCGGCCGTACGGGGAACCTTCGGCCGCGGTGCCAAGATCGGGCTGCGCTGCAAGGTCCACGCCCAGAGCGTCGGCGGGAACGACGTCTGGTACATGCTGCGCAACCGTCCCACCTGGGTCGCGGCGGCATACGTCGGCAACGTCAGCGCCGTCCCGCTGTGCAAGGAGGTCAACCGCGGCACCCTGGAGGACTCTCCCGCCACCCGGGCCGCGATGGGCTGAGCCGCCGTCACGATCCGCAGCCCCGGCACGGACCGCCCGCACCGGGCGGAGCCCCGTCAGCGGGCGGGCGTCAGGCCGTCCCCGGCCGCACCCCGGGACAGCACGGCCTCGGTGATCTCCTGCCGCGCCCGCTCCAGACCGGCCCGCCCGCCCGGCCGGGTGCGCAGCGAGGAAGGGAGTTCCAGGACGCGCCACGGCGGGCCGTGGTCCGTGACCTGCGGGAGGAACCCGGCCTTGACGGCCCGCCGGCGCGGGCCCTCCCGGGCGGGGTGAACGTGAAGCGGGCGATGCTGCTCTCGTTGCCCCGCCGGTCCGGTTCGCCCTGCGGGTTGACAGCCGCGGAACGGCCGGATCGGCCGGGTGGTCCGGCCCCGGGCACCCCGTCACCCCCGCGAGTGCGGCGACTACGCCTGCCGTGACCGCACAACGCCTGCTTGCGGCCCTCTTCGCCGTATCTTTCATCGCCCAGCAGCTTCCGGTGCGCCCGCGCGGCCCCACAATGCCCCTATAGGACGTATATAGGGGAGTGGTATCGCGCGAGGGGTCGGTTACTCCGGGTGGCTGATGGCAACGGATTGTGCTGCCGCTGCGGGAGGCGGGCGGAATAATGGTGGTGTCTTGTTTCCCGGCCGAATGCTGTAGTGATGCTGTGTAAGGACTGTCTGAACCCGGTCATCGAGGGTCCCGAGGGCGGTTACGTCTGTGGCCAGTGCTTCCATGTCGTGGAGCCCAACGGCTACGCGGAGCGACGGGCCGAGGGGGTGCGGCGGGCCGCCGAGGAGCGCCGCATCCGGACGGAGGAGCGGCGCGCCCGCGCCGAGGCCCGCAACCGCAC
>NZ_JBAMDC010000384.1:0-6063 GCF_036961605.1 Streptomyces sp. KLMMK | reverse complement strand
GCCGCCCCGCGGCAGGCGCAGCGTACGGCGGTAGCGGTTGTCCTCGGTCTCCTCGACGCCGGGCACGGCCCGCTCGCGCAGCCACGCCAGCATGCCCGCGCCGTCGAAGGGCGGCCGGTAGCGCAGGCGCAGCACAAGCGGCCCGGACCGGCCGGGGACCTGCTCTCCCGCCCGCTGGTCGGCCCGGGCCCCGCAGGCCCTGCGCAGCTCCGTGGGCGAGCAGCCGAAGGCCGCGCGCATCCCGTCGTTGAACTGCCGGACGCTGGAGTAGCCCGCGGCGAGGGCCACTTCCGACAGCAGCAGCGCACTGGACTCGATCAGCAGCCGGGCCACCTGGGTCCGGCGGTTCAGCGCCAGGGCGAGGGGGCCGACCCCGACCTCCGCGACCAGTTGCCGGTGCAGGTGGCGCTCGCTCACCGCCAGCTGCCGGGCCACCCCGGCCACCCCGATCTCGTCGACCGCGCCGCCCGCGATGAGCCGCAGCGCCCGCGCCACCAGGTCGCCGCGCACGTTCCACTCGGGGGAGGAGGGCGCCGCCTCGGGCCGGCACCTGCGGCACGCCCGGAACCCCGCGGCCTCGGCCGCCGCGGCGATCCGGAAGAAGCGCACGTTCTCCGGCTTCGGGGTCCGCGAGCCGCACACCGGGCGGCAGTAGACGCCGGTGGTGGTCACCGCGACGTAGAAGGACCCGTCGAACCGTGCGTCGCGGCTGGCCATGGCCCGGTAGTAGCTGTCGAAGTCGAGCACGTGGTCATTGTTCCCACGCCGCGCCCGCCTGTCTGGCGGTCATCGGACATGGTGATGGGGCGGCCCGGGGGCCTTTCCGCAGACTGCTTGGCCGCCGCGGAGCCGCCGCATACGATGTCCCGGCGCGCATGTCCGAAGGTCTTTTTCCCGGCCGTCCGGGCCGGAGCCGGCCGCGGCCGGCGCAAGGTGGGGGCTCGATGACGACGGATCAGCGAAACGGGCGGCACCCGCGGGCCGTGGTGGACCAGGGGGAAGCAGAGCGTTTCGTCCGGCAGTTCCACGACGAGTCCGGGCTGGACGACACCGCCCTCCACACCCGGCTGATCGCGATACGCCGGCAGATAGCCGAGACCGGCACCTATCGCCACACCCCCGAAGAGCTCGACTTCGGCGCCAAGGTCGCCTGGCGCAACTCCGCCCGCTGCATCGGCAGGCTCTACTGGCAGAGCCTGCGCGTCCGCGACCGCCGGCACGTCACGGACGCCGCGGACGTGGCCGCCGAGTGCCTCGCCCACTTACGGACGGCCACCAACGCCGGGCGGATCAGGCCGGTCGTCACCGTCTTCCCGCAGGACGACGCCGAGGGCCCGCCCGTCCTCATATGGAACGAGCAGCTCGTCCGCTACGCCGGCTACCTGCGCTTCGAAGGCGGCTGCACCGGCGACCCCGCCGGGTTCGGGCTGGCCGAACTGGCGGCCAAGCTGGGCTGGGAGGGCGCCGGCGGCCGCTTCGACGTACTGCCCCTGATCATCCAGACCAGGGGGAACGCCTTACAGATGTTCGACATCCCGCCGGACGACGTGCTCGAGGTCCCGCTGAGCCACCCCGCCCTGCCCTGGTTCGCGGAACTCGGCCTGCGCTGGCACGCCGTCCCCGCCATCTCCCACATGCGGCTGCGCATCGGCGGGATCTCCTACTCCGCGGCCCCCTTCAACGGCTGGTACATGGGCACCGAGATCGGCGTCCGCAACCTCTGCGACGCCGACCGGTACGACATCCTGCCGGAGGTCGGCCGCAGGCTCGGCCTGGACACCTCCAGCACGCGTACCCTCTGGCGCGACCAGGCGCTCGTCGAGGTCAACCGCGCGGTCCTGCACTCCTTCGACGCCGCCGGGGTGACCATCGCCGACCACCACACCGAATCCGCCCGCTTCCTGCGCCACCTGGCCAGGGAGGAGCTCGCCGGCCGCAGCTGCCCGGCGGACTGGTCGTGGATCGTCCCGCCCATGTCGGGCGGACTCACCCCCGTCTTCCACCGCTACTACGACGAGAGCCGGCCCCGCCCCGACTTCCACCTCGACGACGGCGCCCGGCTGCGCGCCCGGGGCGTCGCCGCCCCGCCGTACCGGCGCTGCACCGGCCCCGGACCCGCCTGGTGCGACGCGACGCAGGCCCGCGGCGGCGGCCGGATCACCCCCTGAGCCCGCCCGGCAGCCGCCGCACGACGGCCGGGCCGGACAGGAACGGAGCGGTGTACGGCTCGACGTCCACCTGCGAGCCGCTCACCAGGAAGGCCCGCAGCCCGCGCCCCGCCGGGCCCTGCTCGTGGCCGCTCGCCCCGCCGTCGCCGCCGGAGCCGCCGTCCGCGTAGCCGAGCATGAGCACCGGGTCCGTCAGCGCGTCCAGCGACAGCACCAGATCGGCCTCGTCGAAGCCCGCCGGATCCGCGAAGTCCTGCGAGGGGACCGCCTCGAAGGCCATGCTCGCCTTGAAGGTGAAGAGCCCCGGGCGGGGGATGTGGCCGTAGAGGTTGGGGTCGTCGCCCATCGTGGCCCACGCGTAGCCCTTCTCGCGGGCCACCCGCATCGTCGCGCAGTAGAGGGCGCGCGGGAGGCTCGCCCGCCGCGCCGCCTCGGTGACCGCGGACCAGCGCAGCCTGACCGCGCTCTCGTCCGGGGACTCCAGCGCGAGCGTGCCGCCCTCCAGCGCCTCCCCCCGGTAGAGGAGCACGGCGAAGTACTTCTCCGGGCCGTACAGGATGGTCTCCCGGAACCTGCGGGCGAAGGCGATGCCGTACGGCATCCGCGCCACCCGGTCCTCGTAGAGGTCGAGGAAGAGGTCGAGGCCCTCGGG
Organism: Streptomyces sp. KLMMK; assembly: GCF_036961605.1. NCBI lineage: Bacteria > Bacillati > Actinomycetota > Actinomycetes > Kitasatosporales > Streptomycetaceae > Streptomyces > Streptomyces sp. KLMMK. Next base: position 3,243 of record NZ_JBAMDC010000384.1, on the reverse strand, counting down.
CGATATCCGGTCCTCGACGACTTCCCGCAGGCCGTCCCGCGCGATCGTCCGGCGCGCCTGGTGGATGCGCTGCCGGGACTTGCGGGGAAGGCGCCGCAGGAACTCCTCCTCGCCCGCGCCGAGGGCCGCCCGCCACGTCACGGTCGACGGCTTGCGCACGAAGCCGCGGCGGGCCAGTTCGCCGTGGAGCTCCGGCGGGGGGTCGGTCATCCGGACGACGGCCACGGACTTCGGGTCGGCCCGGGTCCAGGGGGCGGCGGCGAGCTCACCGGCGCCGATCATGGCGACCGGAAGACCGAAATCGTCGGTGATCTCCATCATCCAACTCCCGCAGCCCCGGAGTGCGTTCAGGTATCCGGGGTCTATCAGCCCCCACCGGGCGGGGTCAAGGAAGACGGGGCCCGCACGCGGCTTTCAGACCGGGGGAACCAGGGTGGCGTAGCGGTCCAGGACCGCCCGGTCGCCCCGCACCGCGAGCCGGCCGGAGGGGATCCGCCCCCAGAGGAACAGCATCAGCTCCGAAGCCGTACCGGACACTTCGACGTCACAGGCCGCCTGCTCGCCGGTGCCGTCGCCGGACCGGACGTCGTCCCCCTCGAAGCGCACCGTCCATACCCCGGCGCCGTCCGTCCGCCGGAAGCGGTACCGCTCCCCGGAGCCGGGCGGGGCGGCGGTGCGGGTGCGGCTCCACGGCACCATCACCTCGAAGGAGTGGTCCACGGCTTGCGCCGCGAGCGCGGCGTCGACCGGCCCGGGCGTCCCCAGGGCGTTCTCCGCGTCCCAGCGGTGCACGGCCGCCTCGATGGTCTGGACCCGCAGCCAGAATCCGGTGGTCTGCTCCCGCGACCACGTCCACGCGGGCTCCTCCGGAGCGCGGCTGCGGAACAGCGCCTCCAGCGCGGCCGCCCCCTCCGCGAACCAGTCGGCCAGGCTCCGCGGCAGCGGCCCGTGGTTGGGCGCGTGCTCCGGCCGCGGCCAGTCCGCGGTGTCCTCGGGGAGCCCGGCGGAGAAGGCCGGGTCGGAGGCGTCCGGCGGGCCCGTGAGCCGGCCCCTGATGATGTGCGCGACGCCCCGGTGCACGCTGCCCAGGTGCACCACCAGGTCCGACACCGACCAGCCGGGGCAGGAGGGGACCGGCGGCGCCCCGCCGGCGGCGGCCGCCCGGCGGGCCGCGGCCTCGAACGCCCGTACCTCACGGTGGAAATGGGGAAGGAGGTCCACCCGTCCATTCTGCCACCGGGACGTCCTCCGCCTGGGATGATCCGTCCGGAGCGAGGGGGAGCGGGACATGACGCGCGCGACGCTGCGGGAACGGCTGCGGTACTGGTTCGACGCCACCATGGACCGCGGGACCCCCGCCCTCATCGGCTGGCTCGCCCTGGCCTCGCTCCTGCTGGTCGGCTCGACCACCGTCCTGGTGGTGCTGTGGACCGACGAGGACACCGAGGCCAACGGCGGGTGGGCCGGCGTGGCCTGGATGAGCATGCTGCGCACCCTCGATCCGGGCACGATGGGCGGCGACACCGGGGGACCGGCGTTCCTGGTCCTGATGCTGCTCGTGACCATCGGCGGCATCTTCATCGTCAGCGCGCTCATCGGCGTCCTGACCACCGGCCTGGACATCCGGCTCCAGCAGCTGCGCAAGGGACGCTCGCGGCTCGTCGAGCGCGGGCACACCATCATCCTGGGCTGGTCGGAACAGGTCTTCACGGTGGTCGCCGAGCTGGTCGAGGCCAACCAGAGCAAGCGCCGCTCGTGCGTGGTGATCCTCGCCGACCGCGACAAGGTCACGATGGAGGACCAGATCCGCACCCGCGTCCCCGCCACGGGCCGCACGCACGTCATCTGCCGCTCCGGCAACCCCCTCAAGCGGGCCGACCTCGAACTCGTGAGCCCCGACACCGCCCGGTCGGTCATGGTCCTGCCGCCCGGCGGGGACGACAGCGACACCAGCGTCATCAAGGTGCTGCTGTTGCTGAACAACCGCACCTGGCGCGGCTCCCGGCCCCACGTCGTCGCGGCCGTGCAGGACTCGGACAACCTCTCCGTGGCGCGCCTCGCCGCGGGGGAGACCGGCCTGGTCGTCGACGCCGAGGACTTCGCCGTCCGGCTCGTCGTCCAGTCGCACCGGCAGGCGGGGCTCTCCGCGGTCTGCGACGAGCTGCTCAGCTTCGTCGGCAACGAGATCTACCTCCAGCCCGAACCGGCGCTGACCGGCACGACCTACGGCGAGGCGCTGCACGCCTACGAGCTCGGCATCCCCATCGGCCTGCGCAGGCCCGGCGGTGAAGTGCTGGTCAACCCCCCGATGGACACCGTGATCCAGGACGGGGACAGCATGGCCGTCGTCGCCGAGGACGACCTGCTCATCCGCCTGGCCGACAGCTGCGCCCCCGTCGTCCGCACGGCCATCTCCTGTCTCCCGGGCCCTGCGCCCGCCCCAGACCGGACCCTGCTCATCGGCTGGAACTCCCGCGCCCCGAAGATCGTCAGCCTGCTGGACCAGTTCGTCCGGCCCGGCTCCGTCCTCGACATCGCCGCACCGCGCTGGCCCGTGGAGGCCCTCGGCACCCCGCGGGAGAACCTCACCGTCCGTCACCGCCCCTGCGACCCCACCAGCAGGAGGTCGCTGGAATCCCTCGGCCCGGGCGGCTACCAGCACGTCGTCGTCCTCTCGGACGAGAGCGTCCCGCCCGACCTCGCCGACGACCGGACCCTGGTCACCTTGCTCCACCTGCGCGACGTCGCGGTCCGCCTGGGCGACCCGTACTCGATCGTCACGGAGATGAACGACGACAGCAACCGCGAGGTGGCCCAGGTCACCAAGGCCGACGACTTCATCGTCAGCACCAAGCTCGTCTGCCTGCTGCTGACCCAGCTGGCCGAGAACCCCGACCTCCACGACGTGCTCGCCGACCTCTTCGACCCCGCCGGCTCCGAGATCTACCTCAAGCCCGCACCCCGCTACCTGCGCCCGGGCGCGGAGGCGAACTTCGCGACGGTCATCGAGGCGGCCCGGCAGTGCGGGGAGACCGCCATCGGCTACCGGCTCCGCGCGCTCAGCGACCGGCCGCCCTTCTACGGGGTCTTCCTCAACCCGCCCAAGGCCGCCGCCCTCACCCTGGGCGAAGAGGACCACGTGGTCGTGCTCGCCGAGGGGTGAGCGCGGGCAGGATGGACGGCATGGAGCCTCAGAACCCCTCCGGGGACACGTGTGCGAGCGGCGCTCCGCGGGACTTGTCG
>NZ_JBAMDC010000383.1:0-6092 GCF_036961605.1 Streptomyces sp. KLMMK | reverse complement strand
GCCGCGGCGGCGCCCGGCCACGACGTGGCGTCCCGGCGGCGCCCCACGAACGCCGTCCGGCACCGCCGTACCCCGCCGCGGGGCTTGCTCGCCGTTGCGGCGGAGGGATGTCGGTGCGGGATCGGTGGGCCCGGTGGGCCGTGCCGCCGGCGCGATCTTTCCGCCGCGGCGGTGCTCAGCCCCCATGGCACGTCCCGGCGGTGCCGAACCGAGCTCGTCCGGCACCGCCGTACCCCGCCGCGGGGCTTGCTCGCCGTTGCGGCGGGGAGGCGTTGCCGTGGCACGCAGGGGCCCGCAGACGCTGCGCCCCGGCGTGGAACGGCCGCCGCCGTGGCGAGCCCCCGCGGCGCGGCTCGGCGGTGCCCGGCGCGCCGTAACCCGTACGTCCCCGCAAACCACCCCGTCCCGCCGGCCGAAGGCAAATACCCGTGCTGACCGTCGATTTCTCCCGCTTCCCGCTCGCCGCAGGCGACCGCGTCCTCGACCTGGGCTGCGGCGCGGGCCGGCACGCCTTCGAGTGTTACCGGCGCGGAGCGCGCGTCGTCGCGCTCGACCGCAACGGCGAGGAGATACGCGAGGTCGCCAAGTGGTTCGCCGCCATGGAGGAGGCCGGTGAGGCCCCGGCCGGGGCCACCGCCACCGCCATGGAGGGCGACGCCCTGGCCCTGCCCTTCCCCGACGACAGCTTCGACGTCGTCATCATCTCCGAGGTGATGGAGCACATCCCGGACGACAAGGGCGTGCTCGCGGAGATGGTGCGCGTCCTCAAGCCGGGCGGCCGGATCGCGGTCACCGTCCCGCGCTACGGCCCGGAGAAGATCTGCTGGGCGCTCTCGGACGCCTACCACGAGGTCGAGGGCGGCCACATCCGCATCTACCGCGGCGACGAGCTCCTGGAGCGGATGCGCGAGGCCGGCCTGGAGCCGTACGGCACCCACCACGCCCACGGCCTGCACAGCCCCTACTGGTGGCTCAAGTGCGCCTTCGGCGTCGACAACGACAAGGCGCTGCCCGTCCGCGCCTACCACAAGCTGCTGGTCTGGGACATCATGAAGAAGCCCCTGGCCACCCGGGTCGCCGAGCAGGCCCTCAACCCGCTCATCGGCAAGAGCTTCGTGGCGTACGCGACCAAGCCGCACCTGCCCGCCGGGGTGGACGCGTGACCCTCTTCAGCCGCGGCTCCGGCCGCACCGAGCGCCTCGTGCTGCCCGGCGTCCTGACCGCCGAGCAGGTCACCGCCACCGTCGCGGGCATTGCCGCCGTCCAGCGCGAGGACGGCGCCATCCCCTGGTTCCGCGGCCACCACCTCGACCCGTGGGACCACGTCGAGGCCGCCATGGCCCTCGACGCCGCCGGCGAGCACGGGCGCGCCGAGGCCGCCTACCGCTGGCTGGCCCGCCACCAGAACGGCGACGGCTCCTGGTTCGCCGCCTACGCCGACGGCGCCGCCGACGAGCCCACCGACCGCTCCCGCGAGTCCAACTTCGTCGCCTACGTGGCCGTGGGCGTCTGGCACCACTACCTCGCCACCGGCGACGACGCCTTCCTCGACAGCATGTGGCCGACCGTCTACGCGGCCGTCGAGTTCGTCCTGGCGCTGCAGCAGGCCGGCGGGCAGATCGGCTGGAAGCGCGAGGACGACGGCACCCCCGTCACGGACGCGCTGCTGACCGGCTCCTCGTCCATCCACCAGGCGCTGCGCTGCGCCCTGGCCATCGCCGAGCACCGCGAGGAGCCGCAGCCGGACTGGGAGCTGGCCACGGGCCTGCTCGCGCACGCGATACGCCGCCACCCGGAGCGGTTCCTCGACAAGGGCCGCTACTCGATGGACTGGTACTACCCCGTCCTCGGCGGCGCCGTCACCGGCGTCGCCGCCAAGGAGCGCATAGAGGAGGGCTGGGACCGCTTCGTGGTGCCGGGCCTGGGCGTGCGCTGCGTGCTGCCCAACCCGTGGGTGACGGGCGGCGAGAGCTGCGAGCTCGCCCTCGCGCTGTGGGTGATGGGGGAGTCCGACCGCGCCGTGCAGATTCTGCAGTGGATCCAGCACCTGCGGGCCGGGGACGGCATGTACTGGACGGGCTACGTCTACGACGACGACGCCGTCTGGCCGGAGGAGCGCACCACGTGGACGGCGGGTTCGCTGCTGCTCGCGGCGGCCGCGCTCGGCGGCGACGAGGCGACGACCGCCGTGTTCGGCGGGGAGCGGCTGCCCTCCGGGCTGGAGCCGGACTGCTGCGCCTAGTCGGCGCACGTGTGAACCGGAATCTGAACGTCCGGGCTGGTCCGGGGAGTTGTCAGTGGGCGGATCTACAGTGAGGTCATGACGACGATGCTCAGTCACGACCGCTACTGTTCCGAGATCCTGCACCAGACCGAGCTGCTGCGCGGTGCCCTGGGCGAGGGCGCCGACGTGTCGGTCACCGTGCCCACCTGCCCGGAGTGGACGCTCGGTCAGCTCCTGCTGCACGTGGGCCAGGCCCACCGCATGGCCACCGGGCTCGTGCGCGATCAGGTCAAGGAGTTCGTGCCGCCGTCCACCGCCGGCCAGGGCGGCCCCACGCCCGCCCCGGGCGAGCCCTCCGTGGACGATCTGCCCGCTCTCGCCGCATGGCTCGGCGAAGGCGCCGAGGCGCTGGTGGCCGTCCTGCGCGAGGCGGGGCCCGACAGCCCGGTGTGGACCTTCTCCGAGGACCACCGGTCCGTCTTCTGGGCCCGCCGGATGACGCACGAGACCCTCATGCACCGCGCCGACGCCCTGGGCGCCCTGGGCGTCCCCTTCACGGCGGAGCCCGAGGTGGCGGCCGACTGCATCGACGAGTGGCTGGGCATCCTCACCTTCCCGGCGGCCCTCGCGTTCAAGCCGCGCCTGGCGGAGCTGCCGGGCCCCGGCCGCACCCTCCACCTGCACGCCACCGACACCCCGGCGGAGCTCGACGCGGAGTGGTTCATCGACCTCACCGGCGAGGGCATCTCCTGGCGCCGGGCCCACGAGAAGGCCGCCGTGGCCGTGCGCGGTCCCGTGACCGACCTGCTGAGCGTCCTCTTCCGGCGCCTTCCCGCCGACAGCGACCGCGTCGAGGTCCTGGGCGACCGCGAGCTGCTCGGCTTCTGGCTGGACCGGGCCGTCTTCTGAAACCCCTCCGGCTCCAGCGAGGTATGTCCTGAGGGACCTTCCCGCAGTCGGATGAGAGCATGACCGCATGACCGTAGTGCCCAGATCCCTCGTGCCCCGGCGGCTGCGGCGGGCCGTGCTGCCCGCCGCCCTCGTGCTCGTCGCGGCCTGCGGCGGTTCCGGTGACGCCGCCTCCCGCAAGGGCGGCGCCCCCGGCGCGGGGGACCCGCTCTTCCCCCGCCTGGGCAACGGCGGTTACGACGTCCGGCACTACGGCCTGACCCTCGACTACGACCCCGAGGACAACCACCTGGAGGCCACGGCCGTCATCACCGCGCGGGCCACGCAGGACCTCGGCGCGTTCAACCTCGACCTCGACGGGCTGAAGGTCCGCAGCGCCCGCGTCGACGGGCAGCCCGCGCGCACCGCCAGGAAGGGCAGCGAGCTGACGGTGACGCCCCGGGCGTCCATCGGCAAGGGCCACGAGTTCGAGACGGTCGTCGTCTACGACGGCACGCCGAAGGAGATCGAGGACGAGGACGGCGACGTCGCCGAGGGCTGGGTCGAGACCGACGACGGAGCGGTCGGCCTCGGCCAGCCCACCGGCTCGATGGCCTGGTTCCCCGGCAACCACCACCCCTCCGACAAGGCCTCCTACGACTTCACGGTGACCGTCCCCAAGGGCTACACCGCCGTGGCCAACGGCGAGCTGCAGCGTCAGCGCGCCAAGGGCGACCGGACCACCTTCACCTGGCACAACGCCGAGCCGATGGCGAGCTACCTGGCCAGTGTGGCCGTCTCCCCCTTCAAGGTCACCACCACCCGCGCCGGCGACCTGCCGCTCTACATCGCCACCCACCCCAAGGAGAGCGCGGCCACGTCCCGCCTGGAGAAGCTCCTGCCCGAGGCCATCGCCTGGGCGAGCGAGCTCTTCGGGCCGTACCCCTTCTCCTCCGCCGGCGCCGTCGTCGACCACAACACCTACATCGACTACGCCCTGGAGACCCAGACCAAGCCCTACTTCAACTCCGCCCCGGACGACGTGACCGTCGTGCACGAAGTCGCCCACCAGTGGTTCGGCAACTCCGTCAGCCCCCGCACCTGGCGCGACATGTGGCTCAACGAGAGCTTCGCCGCGTACGCGGAGTGGATGTGGGAGGAGAAGCACGGCGGGCGCTCCACCCAGCAGATCTTCGACGACTACTACACCGGGAAGGACCCGCTCAGCGAGGGCATCTGGGCCTTCCCGCCCGCCGATCCCGCCCCGGCCACCGTCTCCGACCCGCCCGTCTACGGCCGCGGCGCGATGGTGCTGCACAAGCTGCGCCAGGCCGTCGGCGACAAGACTTTCTTCACGACCGTCCGGGCCTGGGTGAGCGAGCACCGGCACGGCAACGCCGACACCGCCGAGTTCGAGCGGTTCTGGCAGGAGCGCACCGGGAAGAACCTCGGCGGCGTGTTCGGCCCGTGGCTGCACGGGCAGGGGAGGCCGGAGCGGCCGTGACCGCCGGGCGCGCGCCGCCCGCCCGCCCCGGTCACACCAGTTCGGCCAGCACCCGCAGCGTCTCCACGTCCGGCGCGGTCACCAGCAGGTCCGTCACCGGCCCGGCCCGCCACAGCTCCAGCCGCTCCGCGATGCGGCCGCGCGGCCCGACGAGGGAGATCTCGTCGGCGAAGGCGTCCGGCACCGCCGCGACGGCCTCCTCCCGCCGGCCCGCCAGGAACAGCTCCCGCACCCGCTGCGCGGCCTCCTCGTACCCCATGCGGGCCATGAGGTCGGCGTGGAAGTTGCGGCGCGCGTGCCCCATGCCGCCGATGTAGAAGCCCAGCATCGCCTTCACCGGGCGCAGCCCCTCGGCGACATCGGAGCAGACCCGGGCCTGGGCCAGCGGCGCCACCAGGAAGCCTTCGGGCGCGGTGGCGAGGGCGGCCGCGTGCAGGTCCGTCCGCAGCGGGGACCAGTACAGCGGCAGCCAGCCGTCGGCGATGCGCGCGGTCTGCGCGACGTTGCGGGGCCCCTCGGCGCCGAGCAGGATGGGCAGGTCCGGGCGCAGGGGGTGGGTGATGGGGCGCAGCGGCCTGCCGAGGCCGGTCGCGCCGGGGCCGCGGTAGGGGAGCGCGTGGTGGCGGCCGTCCAGCGCCACCGGGGCCCGGCGGTGCAGCACTTGGCGGACCACGTCCACGTACTCGCGCGTCGCGGTGAGCGGGCTGTCCGGGAACGGCCGCCCGTACCAGCCCTCCACGACCTGCGGGCCGGACAGCCCCAGGCCGAGCAGCAGCCGGCCGCCGGAGAGGTGGTCGAGGGTGAGGGCGTGCATCGCTGTGGCGGCAGGGCTGCGGGCGGCCATCTGCGCGACCGCGGTGCCGAGCCGGATGCGGCTGGTGTGCGCGGCGATCCAGGTGAGCGGGGTGAAGGCGTCGGACCCCCAGGACTCGGCCGTCCACACGGAGTGGTAGCCGAGGCGCTCCGCCTCCCGGGCGAGGCCGAGGTGGCGCGGGTCGGGGCCGCGTCCCCAGTAGCCGAGCGCGAGGCCGAGCCGCAACCTGCCCTCCCGGCGGGTCAATGGAGCTGACGCTCCGTCAGATCCGAGGGTTCCGACTCTAGGCCGGAGCCGGGCCCCCGGCAAGGAGTCCCGGCCGCCCGGACGCGCGGCGCCCGCCCGGACCCAAGACGCACGCCTGGCCCGGAGCGGGGCCACCCGGCCGGACCGGCAGGCCCCTGTACATGACGACGGCCCGCCGGGAATCCCGGCGGGCCGTCATCGGCTCACTGCGCGCGTCAGCCGCGCTGGATGCCCGTCGTGTCCTGCAGGACACCGCGCCGGCCGTCCTGCGTCTGGGCGACGAGGGCCTGGCCGCGCTGCTCCACCGCGAGGTACCAGGTACCGGGCGCGAGCTCGGCGATCTGCGACGGCGAACCGTCCTCGCCGTACAGCGGACGGGGCACCGGCACCGCGAACCAGAACGGGGCGAAGTCCCC
>NZ_JBAMDC010000382.1:0-6101 GCF_036961605.1 Streptomyces sp. KLMMK | reverse complement strand
GGTCCAGCCTGGTCGGCACCACGAGCGCGTCCCCGGTGGCCAGGGCCGCATCGAACAGTTCCAGGCCCTGGGCGGCGGACAGGGGCGGCAGGCCGGCCCGGTGCATGCGCTCCAGGTCGGAGGCCTCCATCTGCTCGGCGAGCCCGCCGGTGTCGGTCCACAGGCCCCAGGCCATCGACACGGCGGGCAGCCCGGCGGCCCGGCGGTGGGCGGCGAGCGCATCCAGGAAGGTGTTGGCGGCGGCGTAGTTGGCCTGGCCGCCGCCGGCCAGGAGCCCGGCGGTCGAGGAGAACAGCACGAAGGCCGTGAGCTCCCGGTCCGCGGTGAGCTCGTGCAGATTCCAGGCCGCGTCGACCTTGGGGCGCAGCACCCGCTCCACCTGCTGCGGGCTCAGCGCGGCGAGCATGCCGTTGTCGACGACGCCGGCCGCGTGCACGACCCCGTGGATCTCGTGCCGGGCGAGGAGGGCGGCGAGCTGGTCCCGGTCGGCCGCGTCGCAGCGGGCCACGGTCACTTCGGCGCCCAGCTCCTCCAGCCCGGCGCGCAGTGCGGCCGTGCCGGGGGCGTCCTCGCCGCGGCGGCTCGTCAGCAGCAGCCGGCGGACGCCGTGGGCGGTGACGAGGTGGCGGGCCAGGAGGCTGCCGAGGCCGCCCGTGCCGCCGGTGATCAGCACGGTGGCCCCGGGCTCCCACTGCGGCCGGCCGCCCGGCTCGGCCCTGGCGAGCCGCGGCGCCTGCAGCGCCCCGCCCCGTACGGCCACTTCGGGCTCCCCGCACGTGAGGGCGGCGGCCAGGCCGTCGCTCCCGTCGGTGTCGACCAGCAGGAACCGGCCGGGGTTCTCCGCCTCGGCGGCGCGCACCAGTCCGGCGAGCGGCGCGTGCGCGAGATCGCCGGCCCGGGTCACCACGGCGAGCCGCGACCGGTCGAAGCGGCGGTCGGCGAGCCAGTCCTTCAGGGCGGCCAGGACGGGGGCGAGCGTCGCGCGGACGGCCGCGGGCACGTCGTCGCCCGTCGTGGAGGGGGCCACGGGCAGCACGACCACGTCCGGCACCGGTCCGTCGAGCGAGGCGAGGCCGGGGTGGAGGGGCGCCGCCAGTCCGAGGTCGTCCGTGCCGAGCACGGCGAGGTCTGCGGCGGCCGGCCCCGCGGGGGCGGGCACGGGGACGCGGTCGACGCGGAACAGCGACTCCCCCGGCCCGGCCGCCAGTTGCCCGGGCGAGACCGGGCGGGCGACGAGCGCCCGTACGGAGGCGACCGGTGCGCCGGTGCCGTCCGCGACCTCCAGCGACACGGCGTCCCCGCCGGCCTTGCCGATGCGGATCCGCAGCTCGGGCGCCCCGGCGGCGTGCAGGGTGACGCCGCTCCAGCTGAAGGGGAGGACGGCCTGTCCCGGGCCGAGGCCGAGGAGGTTGGCGTGGAGGGCGGCGTCGAGCAGCGCGGGGTGCACGCCGTACGAACCGGCCGTCGCCCGTGCGCTCTCCGGCAGGGCGGCCTCGGCGAACAGGTCGTCGCCGCGCCGCCACACCGCGCGCAGGCCCTGGAAGACCTCGCCGTAGCCGTAGCCGGCCGCGGCCAGCGCCGGGTAGAGCTCGCCCAGTCCGACCTCTTCGGCGCCGTCCGGCGGCCAGGCGGCCGGGTCCGCGGGCGGGGCGGCGTCGCCGACGGCTCCCAGCACTCCGGTGGCGTTGCCGGTCCACGGCGCGTCGGGGGCGTCCGCGGGCCGGGAGAACACGGCCAGCGAGCGCCGGCCGCCGTCCTCCGGGCCGACGGCGACCTGCACCGCCACGGCTCCCCGCTCGGGCAGGACGAGCGGCGCCTGGAGGGTGAGTTCCTCCACCACGCCGCAGCCGGCCTTGTCGGCCGCCTGGACGGCGAGTTCGACGAGGGCGGTGCCGGGCAGCAGGACGGTGCCGTGCACGGCGTGGTGCGCGAGCCAGGGCTGCGCGGACAGCGAGAGGCGGCCGGTGAGGAGGAGACCGCCCGAGCCGGGCAGCTCCGTGACCGCGCCCAGCAGGGGGTGGCCGGCGGACAGCTGGCCGAGTCCGCTCGCGTCCCCGCCGCTGCCGGCCGATTCCAGCCAGAAGCGGCTGCGGTCGAACGCGTAGGTGGGGAGGCCGACGCGGCGTGCGCCGCGGCCGGCGAACAGCGCGGCCCAGTCGACCTGGACGCCGGCGGTGTGCAACCGGCCGAGGGCGCCGACCAGTTCGCGCTCCTCCGTGCGGTCGCGCCGCATCGTCGCGACGGTCACCGGATCGCCGTCGGCGACGCAGTCCCGCGCCATCGCGGTCAGCACCGCGTCGGGGCCCAGCTCCAGGAACGTCCCCACGCCCAGGTCGTGCAGCGTGAGCACGGCCGAGGCGAACCGCACGGGCCGGCGGACGTGGTCCACCCAGTAGTCCGGGGAACACAGCTCCTCGGCCGTGGCCGGGGCCCCGGTCAGCGTCGAGACGACCGGGATCCGCGGCGCCTCGTAGGCCTGCGCCTTGGCGACCTGCGCGAAGTCGGCCAGCATCGGCTCCATCAGCGGCGAGTGGAACGCGTGCGAGACCTTGAGCCTGCTGCTCCTGGCGAACCGCGCGGCGATCTCCGCCACCCCGTCCTCGGCGCCGGAGATCACCACGGACTCCGGGCCGTTGACGGCCGCGAGGCCGACGGTGGCGGAGAGCAGCGGCTGAACGTCGGCCTCGGCCGCGGCGATCGCCGCCATCGCGCCGCCGGGCGGCAGCCGCCGCATCAGGCCGCCGCGGGCGAGGACCATCGCGACGGCGCCCTCCAGGGAGAGCACGCCGGACACGTGCGCGGCGGCCAGTTCGCCGACGGAGTGCCCCACGAGGAAGTCCGGGCGGACGCCCAGGGACTCCAGGAGCCGGTAGAGCGCCACCTCGACGGCGAAGATCGCGGCCTGCGCGTAGTCGGTGCGGCGCAGGGTCCCGGCGTCCGTTTCGATCACCTCGGCCAGCGGCACCTCCAGCTCCGCGCCCATGAGCGCGGCCACCTCGTCGAAGGCGGCGGCGAACACGGGGAAGGCCCGGTACAGCTCGCGGCCCATGCCGGGGCGCTGGGAGCCCTGCCCGGTGAACAGGAACGCCAGCTTTCCGCCGGTGCGGGAGCCGTCGCCGCAGAAGTCGCCACGGGAGCTTTCACCGCGGGAGCTTTCGCCGCGGGAGCCGGCGGTGACCCGGGCCAGGCCGGCGAGCAACTCCTCGCGGTCCTCGCCGACGACGACCGCGCGGTGTTCCCACCGGGAGCGGGTGGTGGCCAGTGCGCAGCCGATGTCCGCGGGGTCGGCGCCGGGCCGGGCGGCGACCCACTCGTGCAGCCGGCGGCTCTGCCCGGCGAGGGCCTCCGGCGTCCGCGCCGAGAGAATCCAGGGGACGGCCGTGAGCCGCGGAGCGCCGGCGGGCGTCCCGTCCGGGGGCTCGGCGGGCTCCGCTCCGTCCAGGGCGGGCGCGAAGGCATCCGTGGGAGCCTCTTCGAGCACCACGTGCGCGTTGGTCCCGCTGATGCCGAACGACGAGACGGCCGACCGGCGGGGCCGCCCGGTCTCCGGCCAGGCGCGGTGCTCGGTGAGCAGCTCCACCGCCCCGGAGTCCCAGTCGACCTGCGGCGAGGGCTCGTCGACGTGCAGCGTCCTCGGCAGCGCGCCGTGCCGCATCGCCATGACCATCTTGATCACGCCGGCGACGCCCGCGGCGGCCTGGGTGTGGCCGAGGTTCGACTTGACCGATCCGAGCCACAACGGCCGTCCGCCGGTCCGCTCCCGGCCGTACGTCGCCAGCAGGGCCTGGGCCTCGATGGGGTCGCCCAGCGTGGTGCCGGTGCCGTGGGCCTCGACCGCGTCGACGTCCGCCGGGGACAGGCCCGCGTCCGCCAGCGCCTGGCGGATCACCCGTTGCTGGGAGGGGCCGTTCGGTGCCGTGAGGCGGCTGCTGGCGCCGTCCGAGTTGATCGCGCTGCCCTTGACGACGGCGAGGACGCGGTGGCCGTTGCGGCGGGCGTCGGAGAGCCGTTCCAGGAGCAGCATGCCGGCGCCCTCGCCCCAGCCGGTGCCGTCGGCGCCCGCGGCGAAGGCCTTGCAGCGGCCGTCGGGGGACAGGCCCCGCTGCCGGCTGAAGTCGACGAACGTCTCGGGCGTCGACATCACCGTGACGCCTCCGGCGAGGGCCAGGGTGCACTCGCCGGACTGCAGTGCCCGGACCGCCCAGTGCAGGGCGACGAGCGAGGACGAGCAGGCGGTGTCGACGGTGACGGCCGGCCCTTCGAGGCCGAAGGTGTAGGCCACCCGGCCCGAGGCGATGCTGGCGGCGCTGCCGTTGGCGAGGTAGCCGTCGAGGTCGTCGGGAACGGACCGGATCCGAGTCGCGTAGTCGTTGTACATGACGCCGGCGAAGACTCCGGTGCGGCTGCCGCGCAGGGCCGACGGCACGATGCCGGCGTCCTCGAACGCCTCGTGGCAGGTCTCCAGCAGCAGCCGCTGCTGGGGGTCGGTGGCCAGCGCCTCGCGCGGGCTGATCCCGAAGAAGTCGTGGTCGAACTCCGCGGCGTCGTGCAGGAACCCGCCCGTGCGGGCGTAGGTCCGGCCGGGGCGCCCGGGCTCGGGGTCGTACAGGGAGTCGGTGTCCCAGCCGCGGTCGGCGGGGAAGGCGGACACGGCGTCGGTGCCCGCAGCCACCAGGTCCCACAGTTCTCCGGGGGTGGTGACGCCGCCGGGGTAGCGGCACGCCATGCCCACGATCGCGACGGGTTCGTGCGCCCGTTGCTCGGACTCGCGCAGCCTGCGCCGCGTCTCGCGCAGATCCGACGTCGTCCGTCGGAGGTAGTCGAGCAGTCGGTCCTCGTTGTTCACCAGCGCAGCCGTCCGATCGGAATCGACAGAAGCCTTCGGAAAACGCGGGGCCCCCGGGCTCCTCGGTCCGCGCCCCCGCCCATCGGAGGCTAAGGAGCCCCGGACGGCCCGGCCAACCCCTATCCCCCCCAGCCCGGGCAGGGGGTGCTCAGGGGGCGTGGCGCGCGCCGGGCGGACTTTGCCTTCAGTGAGGCAACCGAGGGCGGTGGAGCTACCTTCCATACTCTTGGAGGGCCGGAACTTGAAGGACCGGCCTGACCGTTGACACCGATGTGACACGCTACGTAAGTTTCGTGTCCATATTTCGCTGATGTCCTAGAACGATTGGGTTCGCTGGGCGCGTGATCCGTTTTGGTGACGAAACGTTTACGCGGGATCTATCGGTTTCGGCTAGACCATGCGGTGGACTGCATGGGCCGGGCCCCGTGCACCGGGGACCGGTAAAGGGTTGCAGTTCCGCAGTGCTGTTCGGTGAACCCGGATTCTCGGAATACTGACCGCGGGGGCGATATGCATCTGTACGACCGCCATAAAGAACTGGAAGCCTTGAGCGAGGCGTTCGCCGACTGCGTCGGCGGATCAGGACAGCTCGTGATCATCAGCGGAGGTCCGGGCTCGGGGAAGACCGAACTCCTCCACGAGTTCGCCAACACGGTGGCCGCGGCGGGGGCCCGGCTCCTGATCGCCACCGCTTCCGCCACCGGGCGGGACCAACCGCTGGGCACCGTGGGGGACCTGCTGCTCAGCGGCGAGGTCGCCGCGGACGTGCTGGACCGGATCACCCGCTGCCGCACCTCCGGCGGGAGCACTCCCCCGCCGTCCGGGCCGGAGCAGGAGAACTGCGTCGCGCGCGCCGTCCAGGACGCCTCCCGGGCCGTGGCGGAACTCGCCGGCGACCGGCCCGTGGTGATCGGCATCGACGACTGCCACTCCATGGACGCCGCCTCGCTCCAGACCGTGCTCGCGCTGCTGCAGCGGATCCGCGCCAAGCGGGTCCTGGTGGTGTGCACCGGCTGGGAGCAGTACGGGCCCGCCCACCCGTTCTTCCGCACCGAGCTCCTGCGCCGGCCGCACCGCAGGGTCCGCCTCGCGCCGCTCTCCGAGGAGGGCGTCGGCCTCATGCTCGCCGCGCAGTCGGAGCGGCCGTTACCGCCCGGCGCCCGCTCCCGCTACCACCGCATGACCGCCGGCAACCCCATGCTGGTGCGCGCCCTCCTGGACGACACCATGCGCTTCGGGGCCGACGTCGGCGAGC
>NZ_JBAMDC010000381.1:0-6105 GCF_036961605.1 Streptomyces sp. KLMMK | reverse complement strand
CCGTTTTTGCTGTCCGTGGCGGCGTCCCCTCCAGACAGGGAGCGCACCACCCATGTCCACCCGGATCTTCAGCGGCATCAAGCCCACCGGCCACCTGACCCTCGGCAACTACCTCGGCGCCGTCCGCCAGTGGGTGGAAGTGGACCAGCACAAGGCCGACGCGTTGTTCAGCGTCGTGGATCTGCACGCTCTGACCGTGGAGCACGAGCCGGCGCGGGTACAGCGCCTCAGTCGGCAGACGGCCACGCTCTTGCTTGCGGCCGGGCTGGATCCGGCGCAGTGCACGGTGTTCGTCCAGAGTCACGTCGACGAGCACACCCGGCTCTCCTATCTCCTGGAGTGCACGGCGTCCGACGGCGAGATGCGGCGGATGATCCAGTACAAGGAGAAGTCGGCGCGGGAGCGGGCGACAGGCGGCAGCGTAAGGCTGTCTCTGCTGACGTATCCGGTACTGATGGCGGCGGACATCCTGGCGTACGGGGCGGACGAGGTCCCGGTGGGGGACGACCAGGCGCAGCACGTCGAGCTGACGCGGGATCTCGCGGTGCGGTTCAACCAGCGGTACGGACAGACGTTCACCGTGCCGAAGGCCGTCCTGCCGCAGGTGGCCGCCCGGGTCATGGACCTGCAGGATCCGACGGCGAAGATGGGGAAGTCCCATGCGGAGACGTCGGGCATCGTCTATCTGCTGGACGAGCCGGACGCCGTGCGCCGGAAGATCATGCGCGCGGTGACCGACAGCGGCAGTGAGGTCGTCCACGACCGGGAGACGCGGCCCGGTATCGCAAATCTGCTGGAGATCCTCGCCGCGTGCACCGGCGGAAACCCCGCGGAGCTCGCGGGCGGCTATTCCTCGTACGGCGCTCTGAAGCGGGACACCGCTGATGCGGTGCTGGAAGTCCTGCGGCCGCTGCGGGAGCGGCATGCCGAACTGTGCGCCGACCCGGCTTATGTGGATGCCGTGCTCCGGGACGGGGCCGAGCGGGCGCGGAGGATCGCCCGGCCGACGGTGGACGCGGCCTATCGGGCGGTCGGCTTGCTGCCCGCGTACTGAACACACATAAAGGGGGCGCCGACCCGGTCGGCGACCCAGGGACCGGCCTGGGGCCACCCCAGGGAACCAGTCCAGGGACCGGCCCGGGGGGCCGACCCGTCAGCCCTCGCCGGAGGCCAGCTCCCGGCTGCGGTCGCGGGCGGCCTCCAGGGCGGCGATCAGCGCGTGCCGTACTCCGTGCTTCTCCAGCTCACGGATGGCGTTGATCGTCGTGCCGGCCGGTGAGGTGACCGCCTCGCGGAGCTTGACCGGGTGCTCGCCGCTGTCGCGGAGCATGACGGCGGCGCCGATGGCGGCCTGGACGATGAGGTCGTGGGCCTTGTCCCGCGGCAGGCCGAGGAGGATGCCGGCGTCGGTCATCGCCTCGACGAGGAAGTAGAAGTACGCCGGACCCGAACCGGACAGCGCCGTCGCCGCGTCCTGCTGGGACTCGGGCACCCGGAGCGTCTTGCCGACGGGCTTGAAGATCGCCTCGGTGCGGAGGAGGTGATCCTCCGTGGCGTGGGTGCCGGCGGAGATCACCGACATGCCCTCGTCGACCAGGACGGGGGTGTTCGGCATGACGCGTACGACGGGGTTGCCGCCCGGCAGCCGCTCCTCGAAGAAGGACGTGGGGACGCCGGCCGCCGCGCTGATGACCAGCCGGTCGGCGGGCAGGTGCGGACCGAGCTCGCTGAGGAGCGCCGCCATGTCCTGCGGCTTCACGGCCAGGATCAGGGTGTCCGCGGACTTCGCGGCCTCGGCGTTGGTGACCGTCTCGACGCCGTAGCGGGCGCGGAGGGCCTCGGCGCGCTCGGGGCGGCGCGCGGTGACCAGGAGGTCATCGGTCGACCAACCGGCGCGGATCATGCCGCTGAGCAGCGCCTCGCCGATCTTGCCGGTGCCGAGGACGGCGACTTTCTGGGCCACGGGCTCACCTCTTCGCTGCGCGGGGATGGGCTGCTGCACGCCGGGCTTCACAGTGCAGCAGGGCAGCCGGGACTCCACAGTGCACTGGTCGTCGACGCCGGTCGGCGCCGGACGTCAGCGGGGGCGTGTCCAGCCATCTTTGCACTCCGCGCGCACGTCGTGCGCCGGGCGCAATTCACCGGTAGGCCCACAGAGGCCTGCGCCGGAGCGATCGGAACAGCCCATTCCGGCCCGCCACCACTGCGTTTACATCGTGGTAACACGCCAACAGGCCAACGGTATTGGCCACTTGGACAGAATGACCGCGGGTGTCCACGGCACGCTCCGTCACCCTCTGCCGTCCGGCCGGTCCTCACCCCGACGTATCCGCTGCCCGTATCCCGACATCCGACATCCGACAGGCAACGATCACATCGCTGCGCGACACCGCGCGCTCGGAGGTAATCCTCATGGACAAAATACCCCCCACCCCTGCCCGCAAAGTGCTCGCCAGGACCAAGCTCCGGTCAAACCCTTCCCACGACGGTGCCAACAACGGGGCCGCCCTGCGCCGTGATCTCCGCGCCGACTTCACCGCCTCCCTCGTCGTCTTCCTGATCGCCGTCCCCCTCTCCGTCGGCATCGCCGTCGCCTCGGGCGTCCCCGTCGAACTGGGCCTGGTCACCGGCGTGGTCGGCGGCATCCTCACCGGCCTGCTGCCGGGCAGCAGTCTGCAGGTCAGCGGCCCGGCCGCCGGCCTGACCGTGCTCGTCTACGAGGCCGTGCGGGAGTTCGGGCTCACCGCGCTCGGCGTCCTCGTCCTCACCGCCGGACTGCTGCAGATCGCGATGGGGCTGCTGCGCCTGGGCCGGTGGTTCCGGGCGATCTCCGTCGCCGTCGTCCAGGGCATGCTGGCCGGCATCGGCCTGGTCCTCATGGCGAGCCAGATCTACGCCATGGCCGACGCCCGCCCGCCGGCCGGCGGCCCGGCCAAGATCGCGGGACTTCCCGACCTGATCATCGAAACGCTGATCTCGACCGACGCCCTGCTCGCCGCCGCGGTCGGCGTCGGCACGATCGCCGTGCTGGTGCTGTGGCCGCACTGGCAGAAGGGGGCGCAGTTCGTGCCCGCGCCGCTCGTCGCGGTCGCGCTGGCGACGGCCGTGGTCGTCAGCCTGTCCCTGCCCGTGGCGCGGATCGAGGTGAGCGGGATGCTCGACGCGATCCAGCCGCCGGGCAGCGCGGACTTCGCCCTGCTCGGCGAGATGAGCGTCCTCGGCACCGTCCTGGCCTTCGCGCTCATCGCCTCCGCGGAGACGCTGTTCAGCGCGGCCGCGGTCGACCGGCTGCACGAAGGCCCCCGTACGGACTACAACAAGGAGCTCATCGCCCAGGGCGCCGGCAATACGGTGTGCGGCGCGCTCGGCGCACTCCCGATGACCGCCGTCATCGTCCGCAGCTCGGCCAACGTCCGGGCCGGGGCGAAGACCAAGGCGGCGCGCGTCCTGCACGGCGTCTGGCTGCTCGTCTTCGTCTCGCTCGTCCCCTGGGCCCTGGAGCTCATCCCGGTGGCGGCACTCGCCGGGGTGCTGATGCACGCGGGGTGGAAGTTGCTGCCCTTCCAGGACATCGTTCGGCTATGGCGCGAGCACCGCGGCGAGGCCGTGGTGCTCATGGTGACCACAGGGGCCATCGTGGTGACGAACCTCTTCGAGGGCGTCGTCCTCGGCCTCCTCATGGCCGTCGCCAAGGCCGCCTGGGAGTCCTCGCACGTCCACGTGGAAACACAGACCACGGAGGACGGCACGGTCCGCGTCCGGGTCCTCGGCAACGCGAACTTCCTCCGACTGCCCAGGATCCTCGATGAGTTGGACGCCTCCCTGCCGCCCTCGGGGCGCAATGTGGAGCTCGATCTGAGCGGCCTGCGGCACATGGACCACGCGTGCCGCTCGGTGCTCACGGCGTGGGCGGAACGCAACGCCGAGTGCCGTGGCCCGGTCGCTACCGGGCCCGCGCACGGCTCGCCGCCACACGCAGGATCCGGACCGTTGAGCGGACAACCTGCTCCTTGACGAACGCCGCCGGCCGCCCGGTCACGACGGACCGGAGCGGTGAGTCGTCGCGGTGCACCGGCTGGATGAGGCCGTCGTTGCGGCCGAGGCTGATGCACTGCACGACGTAACGGAAGCGGAGCGGCCGCGCCGGCCCGGACTCCAGGTCGGCGAGGACGGAGGCGGCGGCGTGTGCGCCCGTGGGCATCGCGGTCGCACACGCCATCCGAAGGGAGGTGGCTGCCGCGTCCCCTGCCACGTAGACGGCAGGATCCGTGGCCGACCGGAGGGTACGGTCGACCACGATCCGCCCCTCCCCATTGAGCTCGAGGCCCGCCGCGCCCGCGAGCCCGGTCATCGGCCGCAGCGACGCCGACCAGACGGTGACGTCCGCGTCGACTTCGTCCACCGACATGACGTGCTCGCCCTCCGTCACCCGTACGCGCATCGCGGCGAGAGTCCTACGGAGGTGGGCCCGCCCGTTGGCGGACAGGCCGGCGCCGAGCTTGCCCGCGGTGAGGAGACGGACGTCCCACGCGGGGTGCGATTCGGCGATTTCGGAGGCGAGTTCGACACCGGTGAGCCCGCCGCCGACGACGGCGAGCCGCCCCGGTCCGTCGAGCAGCCGCTTCCCCAGCTCGGCCGCCGACTCCACGGTGTACGCGCGCTCGCCCACCGTTCGTACGGACTGTTCGGCGGCGGAATGTTCCCCCGCCGTCCGTTCCCCCGCCGTCCGTTCCCCCACTGGCCGTTCCCCCGCGATGCGGGTGTCCGTGACGCTGCCGAGCGCGTAGACGAGCCGGTCGTAGGACAGCGTGCGGCCGTCGTCCGTACGCACCTCGCGGGCAGCCGGGTCCAGGTCGACGGCGCGGGCGGCGACGTGCCGGATCCCGGTGCCACGCAGGAACGAGGACAGCGGGTGCGTCACATCCGGTTGGCCGGCCGCGAGTTGGTGAAGTCGGACGCGCTCGGTGAAGCGGTCGCTGGGGTCGACGAGAGTGACGCTGACGGCAGGGTTCTGCGCCAGCCGCAGAGCGGCGGTGAGACCTGCGTAGCCGGCGCCGAGGACGATGACGTGGTGTCGGTGCTGTCGGTTCATACCCACCCGACGACGCAGCGGGCAGAAGTGTGACAGTCGCAGGTCACCGGTCACAGGTCCTTCGGGCGGAGCTGTTCCGGACACAGCTCCTGCGGGTCGAGGTGGCGGAGCTTGTCCGGGTTGGCGACCGCGTAGACCTCCGTGATCCGCCCCTCGCGCACGGTGAACGCGAAGACCAGGACCCTGCCCACGGCCGGATCGACGGAGACGATGCCGGGTGCGCCGTTGACGTCCCGCATCACCACCCGCATCGACAGCGGGTCGAAGCCGCGGCTGATGCCCTGGGCGAAACGGGCGACGTTCTCCCTGCCGCACACGGGACGACGCGCGGCCGAGACCTTTCCGCCGCCGTCCGAACGCCACACGACATCCGGGTCCAGGACGGACAGGAGAGTCTCGAAGTCGCCGTTCATCACGGCGGCGAGAAAGGCTTCGACGGTACGGCGGTGCTCACCGCGGTCGACGGAACAGCGCGGAGATTCGACCCGTACGCGCTTCCGTGCACGGGAGGCCGACTGCCGTACGGAGGTCGGAGTCTTGCCTACGACTTCCGCGATCTCGGTGAACGGTACGGAGAACACGTCGTGCAGGATGAACGCCGTCCGCTCGGCCGGCGTGAGTTTCTCCAGCACGGTCAGCAGCGCTATCCCGACGGATTCGTCCAGGGTGACCCGGTCCTCGGGCCCGGGCACTTCGCCGACGACCGGTTCGGGCAGCCAAGGTCCGACATAGGTTTCGCGGCGGGAGCGGGCGGAGCCGAGCTGGTCGAAGCAGATACGGCTGACGACGGTCGTCAGGTAGGCGGCGGGATTGGCCGCCTCCTCATCGGGGAGGAGCTGCCAGCGCAGCCAGGCCTCCTGCAGCGCGTCATCGGCATCGGCGACCGAGCCGGTGATGCGGTAGGCGACGGACCAGAGTTGTGGGCGGTGGTTCTCGAAATCAGCCAGGGGTGCCATGGGACCGCCGGCTCCTTTCGTGAGCGCAGCTGATGATGACGGGCCTGCGGTGATTCT
>NZ_JBAMDC010000380.1:0-6121 GCF_036961605.1 Streptomyces sp. KLMMK | reverse complement strand
CCCGGCCCTTGGCGAGCATCTGCTCGCCCGTGTCCTCGTCCCCGGACCGGGCGTCGGTCTCGGTGAGCAGGTCCAGGGGGATGAGGACGACGGCGGTGGTGCCGCCGTACGGGGAGGTCTGGAGCGAGACGCGCACGTCGTGGCGGCGGGCGAGCCGGCTGACGACGAACAGGCCGAGCCGGTCGGTGTCGGAGAGCTCGAACTCGGGGGTCTCGGCGAGCCGGAGGTTGGCCTCCAGCAGGGCGTCCGGGGACATGCCGAGGCCGCGGTCGTGGATCTCCAGGGTGAAGCCGTTGGCGACGCGCTGGCCGTGCACCTGCACGGCGGTGTGCGGCGGGGAGAAGACGGTGGCGTTCTCCAGGAGTTCGGCGACGAGGTGGGTGAGGTCGCCGACGGCGGGGCCGCGCACGGCCAGCCGGGGCAGGCGGCGCACCTCGATCCGCTCGTAGTCCTCGACCTCGGCTACGGCGCCGCGGACGACGTCCATGAGGCGGACGGGCTTGCGCCACTGCCGGGCGGGGGCGGCGCCGGAGAGGATCACCAGGCCCTCGGCGTGGCGGCGCATGCGGGTGGTGAGGTGGTCGAGGCGGAAGAGGTCGGCGAGCTCCTCGGTGTCCTCGGTGCGGCGCTCCATGGCGTCGAGGAGGGTGAGCTGACGGTGCAGCAGGACCTGGCTGCGGCGGGCGAGGTTGACGAAGACGTCGGCGACGCCGCGGCGCATGTCGGCCTGTTTGACGGCGGCCTCGACGGCGGCCCGCTGCAGGGTGTCGAGGGCCTTGCCGACCTGGCCGATCTCGTCGGGCCCGAACTCCCGCGGCGGGGCCTCCGCGGCGAGGTCGATCCGCTCGCCCGCGGCCAGGCGGCGCATGACGGCGGGCAGCCGGATGCCGGAGGCCTCGTGGGCCTCCTTGCGCAGCCGGCGCAGGTCGCGCACCAGGCCGCGGCCGATGCGCAGGGAGATGACGAGGGAGCAGACGAGCGCGGCGGCGCCCAGGACGCCGGCGACGGCGGCCTTGGTCAGGACGCGGACGGCGATCGGCTCGACGCGGTCCGCGTAGCGGTCGGTGGCCTCGGTGTTCATCCGGGCGAGCTCGTCGAGCACGACGCCGGCGGCCCGCTCCCAGCGCATCGGGTCGATGGTCTGCGGGGCGCGGGAGGAGCCGGCGAGGATGGCGGTGTCCTCGGCGGCGCGCAGGGCGTGGGGGCCGGTGCCGCGCCAGTACTCCTCGAAGATCTTCTGGTCGCCGGCGGGCAGCACGGAGAGGCTGGTGCTGTAGAGGATCTGCCGCTCGGCGACGCGGTCGGAGACGGCCCGCAGGTCCTGGCGGCTCATGGTGCCGGTGGTGAGGGCGGCGGCGAGGAGGGCGTCCTCGCGGGAGAGCGCCTCGCGGGCGCGGGCCACGCCGATGAGGGCGCGGGCCTGCTTGTCCATCTCGGCGTCCTCGAAGGCGCCGAGGCTGCCGAGGAAGGCGTAGTAGGGCTCCACCAGGTCGTTGTAGGCCTGGAAGGCGCCGTAGCGGCTGATGCCGCCGGCCCCGACCTTGCCGCGCAGGCCCGCCAGGTCGCCCAGGGCCTTCTCGATGCGCCGGTAGCGGAGGTCGGTGGCGGGGCTCATGTCGTCGCGGACCTTGCCGGCGCCGCGGCGGAAGCCGGCGGCCGCCTTGTCGGTGGCCTCCTGCTGCTCGCGCAGGACGGCGAGGTTGTCGGCGCGGCGCGGGTCGGCGAGGTGGACGAGGGTCTGGCGGCGTTCCTTCTGCAGCGCGCGGACGAGCTCCTCGGCGGGCAGGCCCGCGGTGCGGATGGCCTCGGCGGCGGAGAGCAGCCGGGCGGCCTCCGTGCCGGTGATGACGGTGGCGAAGACCCACAGGCCCGTGAGGGACACCAGCGGCACCAGCAGCAGCGCCACGATCTTCCGGCGGATCGATTTCCCGCGAAAGCGCATGGCCTCCCCAACGTCAACCCCGCTCTGGTGGGGTGGTGTTCCGACAACAATGCGGCGTGAGCCTACTACTGCGGGGTACGGGACTCGAAGGCCAGTACGGTGATCGGACCGTCGTGGCCGCCACCCGTATGGCGGTAATTCCCTGCCCATGGGAACTATCGGGCACCGTCCATCGCTCTTGTGGAGGGAGCCGGACCGCTGCGGCCGGCCTCGGCACG
Source organism: Streptomyces sp. KLMMK (assembly GCF_036961605.1). Classification (NCBI taxonomy): domain Bacteria; kingdom Bacillati; phylum Actinomycetota; class Actinomycetes; order Kitasatosporales; family Streptomycetaceae; genus Streptomyces; species Streptomyces sp. KLMMK. Next base: position 3,961 of record NZ_JBAMDC010000380.1, on the reverse strand, counting down.
GGAGGCGGCGGGGCCGCCGACGAGGGGGTGAGCCGTCGTGGACCGGGATCATGACGAGCCGTCGCGCCGGGCGCGACCGCCGCTGTGGGTGGAGCAGCCCGCGCGCCGGCGCCGGATGCCGGATCCGGTGCGCACCGCCGCGGTGCGCGCGGTCCTCTTCGTCGCCGTGACGCTGGTGCAGGCGATGGTCGCGGCGCTGTTCGCGTTCGCCGGTTCGTGGCTGGCCCTGCCGGCGCTGCTGTGCACCCTGGCGAGCGTCGTGGCGACGACCTGGGCGGTGCTGGACGTGTGGGTCACGCGGCAGGTGTGGCGGCAGAGACACGGAGTGGTGTCCGTGCCCAGCAGTTCGGCGCGCGCCGGCAGACGGGCCCGGCGTCCCGGCTTCCCCTGATCGTCAAGCGCCGGGTAGGTTCGGCGGTTGACGGTGTCGTACACCGGGCACGGGCGGGCGGACGGGCCATGGGGGGATGTACGGATGGCTGAGCGGGATCAGGCGGTGCATCGCATTCCGGAGGTGCTCCGGGATGCCGGCTGGACGGTGTGTCTGGTCGGTGAGGAGCAGTCGGGCAAGCTGGCCCAGGTGACCGCGGGGTTACGGCGCGGCCCGGATCCCTCGGGCTCGGGAAAGCTGATCACCTCCGGCTTCTCCTACTGGGGCCTGGAGTCCACCGTGGCCTGGGCCCACGCCTGCAACGACCTGTACTACCCCGTGATGCGCGAGAGCATCGCCTCCTTCAGCCGCCGCTGGCGGGGCCTGAGCGAGAGACTCCCGGACGGGCCGCTGCACTACGTGAGCCTCGGCCCCGGCACCGGGCAGAAGGACCAGGCCCTGCTGCGCTCCCTGGACAGCCGCGGCCGCTGCGGCTGTTACATACCGGTGGACGTCAGCGCCGAGATGCTGCGGCTCGCACAGCGCGAGGCGCTGCAGCACCTGCACGTGCCCGCGGCGGACGTGCTCCCCGTCCAGCTGGACTTCTCGATGCCCGCCAACCTCGACCGGCTGGGCACCCTAGTCCGCCGTACGGTCGGCAGCGAGCCCGTCGTGTACTCCCTGCTGGGCAACACCCTCGCCAACTTCGACAGCGACACCCAGCTGCTGGCGCTGCTGGCCGAGAAGCTGCTGCGGCCGCAGGACCGCTTCCTGCTGGAGGTGGCCGGCACGGCCGGGCAGGACGAGGCGGCTGCCCGCGCGGCCGCGCAGGAGTACGAGAACAGCCCGCGCTTCCGGGAGTTCGTCACCAGCGCCCTGCTGCAGTACACGGACCTGCAGATCGACATGAACAGCCTCACCTGCGAGGGCCTGGTCGAGGACGACCGGGCCCTGAAGATCAAGGTGATCTACCGCAACCGCACGGGGTCGGAGCTGCAGCTCACGCTGCCCGACCGCAGCACCGTCCGCTTCCCCGACCAGGACACCATCCGCCTCCTCCTCAGCCGCAAGTACACCCGTACCGGGCTGGAGAAGATGCTGGTGGACGCGCGGGTCACCACGGTCGGCGAGACCCACGAGGCCGGGCACACGGCCTTCGACGGGCCGGCGTTCGGGATGACGCTGCTGCTCCTCGCCCCCGGCGACGGGACCCGGCCCGCCGGCCCCAACCCGTTCGACTGACGGCCCGGGTGCCGTGGGACTCCTCGGCCGGCTCAGCCGGCAGTTCTTCGCCGCCGCCACCATCGCCTGCCTGCTGGTCGCCCTCGGCATCTGCGTGTGGTGGCTGACCGTAGCTCAGGGGCGCGACGAGCACTTCGAGCCCGCGGCCTCCGGGCTCGCGCTCGTCGCCGCCATCACCGGGGTCTACGCCGAGCGCCGGGCGGCGGCCCGCGAGCGGCGCGCCCAGGCGCTGTACGCACTGGCCGACGAGCTGGTGAAGAACACCGAGCTCGTCGGCACGGGCTTCGCGCCCCTGGACCGGTTCGCGCCCCGGGCGCGCGTCTACCCCCGGCTGCTGCAGTCGGCGACGGACGCCGCGCTGGTGTCCGGGGTGTTCTCCGAACCCGGGCACGACGAGCTCGTCGCCCTGCTGCACCGCTGGCGCGACGCCGTACACGACTTCAACCGGCGGCTGGACCTCACCGAGCTGCGCACGTACGTCTCGCGGGTGCCGCCGGAGGAGCTGCTGGCCATCGACGAGGCCATGCACCGGCCCGGCGGGCAGCTCGACGGGCTGCGGCGGCTGCGGAGCAGCGTGGAGGAGCTGCTGCGGGGGCGGTACGCGGAGCCCGGGGTCGTGGCCCGGCTGCAGCAGCTCGATCCCTGAGGCCTACGAGCCGGCGTGCACCTGCCCGCCCGCTGCGAGCTCCTCCTCCGGCGGGCGGCGGTACATCCGGGTGGCCGTGATCTGGCCGTGCACCTGCTCCTCGTCGGGGTCCTGCTGCTGCGGCAGGCCCGGGCGCAGGTGCTCCTCCACGCTGATGTACTTCAGGCCCGCCCTCAGGTCGGCGTCGTTGCGCAGCCGGATGACCAGCGGGAACTCGGCCAGGGCCGTGGTGTCGAACAGGCCGGTGGTGTAGAGCAGCTGGACGCCGAGCGCATCGGCGACGGCCCGCTGGAGCTCCAGCAGGTACGTGGCGTTGGCGCGGCCGATGGGGTTGTCGAGGAACAGGGTGCCCGCGTGGCGCTGCTTGTCGCGGCCTCGGTCGTTGCTGCGCAGCGCCGCCATGGTGCAGTACAGGGCGATGGCCGCGGTGAGCAGCTGGCCGCCGGAGAAGACGTCGCCCATCTGCCGGACCGGCACCCGCTCGGCGCGCAGCACCGCGTCGGGCTTGAGGATCTCGACGGCGACGCCGCGCGGCTGCAGGGCCGCCTGGACGCCGCGCAGGAGCAGGGACATGCCGTCGCGGCGCAGGTCGGAGTTCTTCTTGACCGCCGAGCGGGTCGCCTCGTCGATGACCTCGCCGAGGCGCTCGGTGAGGGTGCTCTGGTCGGGGTCGTCGAAGCGGATGCGCAGGAACTCCTGGCCCGACCACTCCCCCAGGCCCTCGGGCAGGCGCGAGAGGCGCTGGGCGGAGCGCAGGGTGGTCAGGGAGGACTCCACGAGGCCGCGCAGCCGGTCCACGATGCTGTCGCGGTTGCGCTCCAGCTGCTCCAGCTCGTCGGTCAGCACCCGCAGGCGGGGGGCGAAGGCCTCGGCCCAGGCGGCGGCGTGCTCGGGCAGCGCCGCCGCGGGCAGCTCGCGGATCTGCTGGCGGGCGGGGGTGCGCACCTGCTCGTAGCGGGTGGAGTTGGCGTGCCGGACGAGGACGTCGCTCGCCTCGCGGACCGCGGACTCGGCGGCCGACAGGTCGCCAGCGCAGCCGCGCAGGGAGCGGCGGGCCTCGGCCGCGGCCTGGCGGGCCTCCTCCAGGCCGCCGGTGTACGGCTCGGGCTGCTCGGCGTCGTCCTCGGGGGAGTTGTCGCGCAGGAGGTCGCGCAGGAGGGCCGCGGTGTCGTCGAAGCCGGTGGCTGCGTCCTCGGCGGAGCGGTGGGCGCGCAGCAGGTCGCTGTGGGCGGTGCGGGCGCGCTCCAGGGCGTCGGTGCGCGCGGCGAGTTCGCCGGTGGCGGTGCGCAGGAGCTCCTTGGCGCGGTCGGCGTCGCCGGGGACGAGCTCCTCGGGGAGCTCGGTGTGGGCGTCGCCGTCGGCGGGGGCGAGGCGCTCGGCCTCGCCGCGCAGCCGGCCCAGCTGCTCGCTGGCCGCGGAGGCGCGGCTCTCCAGCATCTGGACGAGCTCCTCGGCGCGGGCCACGGCGGCCTGCCGGGAGGGCCCGTCGGCGCCTTCGGTGCCCTCCAGGAGCTGGGCGGCGCGGGTGCGCACCTTGTTGGTGAGGCGGTCGAGCTCGTTGCGGGCGGAGCTCTCGTCGCTCTCGGCGCGGGCCTGCTCGGCGCGCAGGTCGGCGCCGACGCCGACCTTCTCGTAGACCTGGGAGGCGGTGCGGTAGGCCTCGCGCAGGGCGGGCAGGGAGGCGGTGGGGGGCTCGCTCGCCT
>NZ_JBAMDC010000038.1:0-35560 GCF_036961605.1 Streptomyces sp. KLMMK | reverse complement strand
CTCGCCGAGGAGCGCGAGCGCGAGCTCGCCGAGGCCCGTGCGTTCTGGGCCGCCCAGGAGGCCCGCGAGCTCGGCGGAGCCGGCGACGTCCCGTCCCTGTCCGGCCTGCCCGGCCTCGGCGACGACCTCGCCGAGGGCCCCTACGGCGGCCTCTACCTCCCCCGCCAGGCCGACCTCGTCGGCCTGGAGCCGCTGGCCGAGCTCGCCGGTCTGGCCGAGCTCGCCGAGTTCTCGGAGGCCGCGGCCGCCGAGGCCGAGGCCGCGGACTCCCCCGAGCTGGCCGCCGCCCGTCGCCGCCACCCCTCCCACCCCGACTTCTCGCCCGTGGCGGCCACCGGCGACCACGAGAGCACGGTGGAGCGGCTCGGCGAGCTCGCGGAGGCCCGCGTCCCGCTGACCGACGTGCGCCCCGGCCCGCTCGGCACGCTCGACGTCTACGTCTTCGCCGACGGCACCACCGTCTGCATGACCCCCGGCCACCGCGAGACCGCCGAGCGTCTCTCGGACGCCCTGGACGCCGGCGACGCCCCCGTCCTGCTGGGCGGCTCCGGGGTCTCCGGCGCGTACGCCCTGACCTTCGGTTGCGGGACGGAGAAGGTCTACGTCCTGGCGGACCGGGTGATCGCGTCGCTGTGACGGCGTGACGGGTTCGACGACGCGGCGCGTGCCCAGGTCAGGGATGCCCGCATCCCTGACTCCGCCGCGGCGGCGCGCCACCACGACGGCGGCACCCGGCTCGGTGCCGGGCCCGCCGGGCCCACCGGGCCCGTACGGCACCCGCTACAGGCCGCACCGCTTCGCCGCCGCCTCGATCAGCGCCACCGCCTCCGCCGCGCCGCCCCCCTGCGGCGCCCGCTCGGCGCCGTCGGCCGCGAGGGCCTCGGCCAAATCGTGACCGGCCACCGCCACTTGGTCGGCGACCGCGAACATCCCCGCTTCGGGCATTTCCCTCGGCACCACGGTCCCAGGTTCCTCGATCCGCTGCGCCCGCACCGCCAGTTCCCGGGCGAGGGACAGCGCTTCCGCGGCCGCTCCCCTGCTCAGGCGGGACTGCGGCAGGGCACGCAGCCGGTCGGCGAAAGCGTCCACGGCGGCCAGAAGAGACGTCACATCATCCACAGCGCGAGCCTATGCGCCGTTGCGGGAGTGTTGCCAACGTCTGCACAGTCGGGCACGGTGACATGAAGGACCATCATTCGACGCGTCCGGAGGCGCCGATGTCCCACGTCTTCTCCGACGAGACCCACCGGAACCTGCTCTCCCGAATCCCCCATTGCACCGGCCGCGAAGTGGCCGACTGGCTGCGCACGGTCGAGGAAGGCCCTTCTCTCTTCCGCTTCGAGGAGAAGGTCAGCTGGCTGCGCGGAGAGCACGACCTCGCATATGGCCACGCCAAGGCGATCGTCCACGAGTACGACCTCCGGCGGGCCGCCCGGAAGCTTCTGTAGCGCGGCGCCCACCGCACTCCGCACGGGGCGGACGACACCCCCGTTCGTCCGCCTGATGCGGATCCGAAGGCGCATACGGCAAAGGGCCCGGGAAATCCTCCCGGGCCCTTCGCTCACAGAGATCGTTCACCGGCGCCGTTCTCCGACTGCATTCACTGCCGACCGGCTAGTCCTCGTTGAGGATGCCGATCAGCTGCAGCATCTGGATGTAGATCCACACCAGCGAGACCGTGAGGCCGAAGGCCGAGAACCACGACTCCTCGCGGGGCGCACCGTACTGAATGCCGTCCTCGACCTGCTTGAAGTCGAGCGCGAGAACGGCCGCGCCGATCAGCACGCCGACGACGCCGACGACGATGCCCAGCCAGCCCGTGCGCAGGCCGAGGCCGTCGCCGCCGCCGATCACGGCGAACAGCATGTTCACCATCATCAGCAGGACGAAGCCGATCACGGCGGCCGTCACGAAGCGGGTGAAGCGGCGGTTGACGCGGATCAGGCGGGTCTTGTACGCGATGAGCACGCCGACCGAGACGAGCATCGTGCCGAGCACGGCCTGGACCGGGGCGCCCTGCGCGTAGTGGTTGAAGGCCTTGCTGACCACGCCGAGGAAGAGGCCCTCGAACGCGGCGTACGCGAGGATCACCGCGGGGACCGGCTTGCGCAGGAAGATCGACTGGGCGAAGCCCAGGAGCATCGCGACGAAGCCGGCGCCGTAGCCGAGCGCGACCGGGACGTTCAGCCCCCAGCCGACGGCCGCGGCCAGGATGACCGTGCCGAGCGTCATGCCGGTGCGCATGACGACGTCGTCCATCGTCATACGGCCCGTGGCGGCGGGGGCCTGCGGATAGCCCTGCTGGAGATCCGGGCCGCCCTGGGCGTAGGGGTTGGTGGCGTACGGGTTGGCGGGCTGCTGCGCGTACGGATTGTTCGCGTACGGGTTGCCCTGGGCCGCGGTCCCGGCCTGCGGCGCCGCGTTGAAGCCCGCGTAGCCGTTGTTGCCGCGGAACCGCCGCGAGAAGACCGGGTTGCTGCTCCTCATCCTCACTCCATCCATGGCCACCCTGCGCGGCCTTGCGACCAAGAGTAATAGGTAGGCAAAAGAATGCGCTCGTGCTTGGGAAGGATCTTTTCCGGCGCACCCTCCCCCACCACTAGGGGGAGAACGCAAACGGGCGGCACCCGGTTCCCTACGGAGAGTGGGGGACACAGAGCAGGTGAGTGCCCGGAGCCGGACTTGAACCGGCACGGCCCGAAGGGCCAGCGAGGTTTAAGCTCGCCGTGTCTGCATTCCACCATCCGGGCAGCGCTCTCGGGCGTACAGGCAGGGAAAGGCGCGCGAGCCTCCCTGGTAAGAGGAGAGCAGGACGAGCCTAGCCGGGGAGCGCCCCCCAAACAGCGGAACGATGACCCGAGGTTGTCTTATTTTATTGGCAACTGAGGGTGCATCAGTGCAGGAACGACGCCAAAGGCACATGCCACGGGCCGATACCGCCCGTTCACCGGGGGACGCCGGGCGGCCTGCGGAATTGTCGCAATCTCGCCGCCCCGTCCCCCGGGCCCGGGGCCGCCTCCGGGGCGGTGCCCGGCGTCATACCCAAGGAGGAGGAGCGCCCTCCCGGGTCAGACCGAGGTCTGCCCCGGGAACGGGAGCTGGGTCTGATCCCGGGAGGCCGCGCGGCACGGACGATGGAGGAGTACCCACAACCGTCGTCCCGACAGGAGTCCGCCCCGTGACCACCTCCCCCTACGGCGTCCAGACCGCCGCCCGCCCCACGGCAGTGGCGGCCCGCGCCACGGGCCTCTCCAAGGTCTACGGACAGGGCGAGACCCAGGTGGTCGCCCTCGACGCGGTCTCCGTCGAATTCCGGCAGGCCGAGTTCACCGCGATCATGGGCCCCTCGGGCTCCGGCAAGTCCACGCTGATGCACTGCATGGCGGGCCTGGACTCGGTCTCCGGCGGCTCGGCCACGATCGGCGACACCGAGCTGACCACGCTCAACGACAAGAAGCTCACGCGGCTGCGGCGCGACAAGATCGGCTTCATCTTCCAGGCGTTCAACCTCCTCCCGACGCTGACCGCGCTGGAGAACATCACCCTGCCGATGGACATCGCCGGCCGGAAGCCCGACCGCCAGTGGCTGGACATGGTCGTCGAGACCGTCGGCCTCTCCGGGCGCCTCAAGCACCGCCCCAACCAGCTCTCCGGCGGTCAGCAGCAGCGCGTGGCCGTCGCCCGCGCCCTCGCCGGCAAGCCCGAGATCATGTTCGCGGACGAGCCCACCGGAAACCTCGACTCGCGCTCCGGCGCCGAGGTCCTGGGCTTCCTGCGCAACTCGGTGCGCGAGCTCGGCCAGACCGTCGTCATGGTCACCCACGACCCCGTGGCCGCGTCCTACGCCGACCGCGTGGTCTTCCTCGCCGACGGCCGCATCGTCGACGAGATGCGCGAGCCCACCGCGGACGCGGTCCTCGACCGCATGAAGCGCTTCGACGCCAAGGGCCGCACGAGCTGAGAGACGGCTCCGCCGCTTCCCAGCCTCCCGACGACGGCCCGGCACGGGCCCACTCCCCCAGGACACACAGACCATGTTCCGTACCGCCTTGCGCAACGTGCTCGCGCACAAGGCCCGGCTGCTGATGACCGTACTCGCCGTGATGCTCGGCGTGGCCTTCGTCTCCGGCACCCTGGTCTTCACCTCGACCATCTCCGACGCCTACCGGAAGAGCTCCCAGAAGGGCTACGACAAGGTCGACGTCGCCGTCCAGCCCCGTCACCAGGACGGCGAGGACGGCAAGCCCGGCGAGACCCCCCGGCTCAGCCAGGGCCTGCTGGACCGGGCCGCCAAGGTGCCCGGCGCGGCCTCCGCCACCGGCTCCGTCAACGGCTTCGCGGCGATCGCCGACAAGCACGGCAAGCTGATAGGCGAGGGCTTCTCCTCCTCCGGCGCCAACTACTACCCGGGCCCCGGCGGCAAGGACGCCCGCTACCCCATGAAGAGCGGCCGCGCGCCGCAGGGCTCCGGTGAGATCGCCCTCGACGCCAGGACCGCCGAGCGCGCCGGCTACAAGGCCGGCGACACCGTCCGGATCTCCGTCGACGGCCCCGTGCTCTCGCAGAAGATCACCGGCATCTTCACCACGGACGACGGTGCCGTCTCCGCCGGTGGCAGCCTGGCCCTCTTCGACACCCCGACCGCGCAGAAGCTCTACGGCAAGCCCGGCGAGTTCAGCCAGATCGACGTGAAGGCCGCCGCCGGCACCTCGCAGACCGCGCTGAAGTCCGCCGTCGACAAGGTCCTGCCGAAGGACGCGAAGTCGGTCACGGGCAAGGAGCTGGCCGACGACGAGGCGAAGATCATCGCGCAGAGCATGGACGGCATGCGGACCAGCCTCCTGGTCTTCGCCGGCATCTCGCTCTTCGTCGGCATCTTCATCATCGCCAACACCTTCACCATGCTGGTCGCCCAGCGCACCAAGGAGCTGGCCCTGATGCGCGCGGTCGGCGCGAGCCGCCGCCAGATCACCCGCTCCGTGCTGATCGAGGCGTTCGTCGTGGGCGCGGTCGCCGGTATCGCCGGACTGATCGCGGGCATCGGCATCGGCGCCGGCCTGCGCTCGCTCATCAGCAGCACGGGCAACAGCATCCCCGACGGCCCGCTGGTGATCGCCCCGAACACGGTCCTGGTCTCGCTGGTCGTCGGCATCGTCGTCACGATGCTGGCCGCCTGGCTGCCCGGCCGCCGCGCCGCCAAGATCCCGCCGGTCGCCGCGATGAACAGCATCCACGCCGTGGCCACCACCAAGTCCCTGGTCGTGCGCAACAGCATCGGCGGCGCCATCACCGCCCTCGGCGCGGCCGTCGTGCTGACGGCGAGCAGCTCCACCGTGCTGGGCCTGGGCGCGGCCGTCGTCCTCATCGGCATCTTCGTCCTGACCCCGCTGCTGTCCCGCCCGGTGATCGCCGCGTGGGCCCCGCTGCTGCGCCTGTTCGGCATGCCCGGCAGGCTCGCCCGGCAGAACGCCGTGCGCAACCCGCGCCGCACCGCCGCGACCGCCTCCGCGCTGATGATCGGCCTCACCCTGATCACCGGTCTGACCGTGATCGCGGGCAGCGTCCAGAAGGCCATCGACAAGATGGCCACGGAGTCCCTCAAGGCCGACTACGTCGTCTCCATGGCGAGCATGACCCCGCTCTCCCCGGACGTGGAGAAGAAGCTCGCCGCGCACCCCGACGTCACGGCCACCAGCCCGATGCGTCAGTCCCCGGCCCGCATCGACGGCGACCACCAGCTGCTCAGGGGCGTCAACGGCGAGGCCGTCGAGAAGCTGGCGAAGCTGGACTTCACCTCGGGCAGGTTCACCGTCGCCGGTGACAAGGTCGTCATCGACGACGCCCTCTCCCGCATCAACCGCTGGAAGACCGGCTCGTCCTTCGACGTGACCTTCGAGGACGGCAAGAAGGGCCGTCTGACGGTCGCCGGCGTCTACAAGGGCAACGACCTGATGCGCGGCATCATGGTCGACAACCGGACCCTGACCCCGCACCTGAGCGAGATCAACGACAACCAGGTGATGGTCAAGACCAAGAACGGCGCCGGCGAGGCCGTCAAGGACTCTCTGCGCAAGGCCCTCGGCGACAACCCCGCCATTCAGATCCAGACCAAGCAGGACATCTCCGACGGCATCTCCAGGATGATCAATCTCCTGCTGAATATGCTGTACGGCCTGCTGGCCATGGCCGTGATCGTCGCCGTCCTCGGCGTCATCAACACCCTGGCCATGTCCGTCTTCGAGCGCCAGCAGGAGATCGGCATGCTGCGCGCCATCGGCCTGGACCGCAAGGGCATCAAGCGGATGGTCCGTCTGGAGTCGCTGGTCATCTCGCTCTTCGGCGGCGTGATGGGCGTGGGCCTGGGCGTCTTCTTCGGCTGGGCCGCGGGCGACCTCATCCGCAAGGGTCTGAGCACCTACGAGCTCGTGCTCCCGTGGGGCCGGATGGGCCTGTTCCTGCTGCTGGCCGCGGTGGTCGGCGTGCTGGCCGCGCTGTGGCCGGCCCGCCGGGCGGCGAAGCTGAACATGCTGTCCGCCATCAAGGCGGAGTAGCCGGCACGCACGGACCGGCACGCACGGAAGAGGGGCCCCGCGGCAGTGCGCCGCGGGGCCTCCGCGCGTCTAGCGCCAGTTGCGCGCCCGCAGCGGCATCCCCGCCGCTCCCGTCCCGGGCGTACGGACCGCCAGCACCTGGTTGACGCCGATCCTGTTGCGCTCGAAGGACAGTGCCGAGGCGGCCATGTACAGCCGCCAGACCCGGGCGCGGCCGGCCGAGGTCAGCCGCACGGCCTCCTGCCAGTTCTGCTGGAGGTTGACCACCCACTGGCGCAGCGTCAGGGCGTAGTGCTCGCGCAGCGACTCCACGTCGCGCACCTCGAACCCGGCCTCCTCCAGCTGGGCGACGGTCCGCCCCACGGGGGCGAGCTCGCCGTCGGGGAAGACGTAGCGGTCGATGAACTCGTCGACCTCGTACGCCTCCTCGTCCCGCAGGGGGCGGCGGGCGATCTGGTGGTTGAGCAGCCGGCCGCCGGGCTTCAGCAGCGCGTACAGGTCGGCGGCGTACTCGGCGTAGAGCGCGGAGCCGACGTGCTCGGCCATGCCGATGGAGGAGACGGCGTCGAAGGGGCCGTCGGAGATCTCGCGGTAGTCCTGGACCCGGATCTCGATGCGCTCCGTCAGACCCGCCTCGGCGACCCGCTTGCGGGCGTAGGCGGCCTGCTCCTCGGAGAGGGTGATGCCGACGGCGCTCACCCCGTACTCGCGGGCCGCGTGGAGCACCATCGAGCCCCAGCCGCAGCCGACGTCGAGGAGGCGCTGCCCGGGCTGGAGGTCGAGCTTGCGGCAGACGAGGTCGAGCTTGGCGCTCTGGGCCTCCTCAAGGGTGGAGGCTCCGTCCCCCTCGCTCCCCCAGTAGGCGCAGGAGTAGACCATGGAGGGGCCGAGGACGCGCTCGTAGAAGGTGTTGCCGACGTCGTAGTGGTGGCTGATGGACTGCTTGTCGCGGCGCAGGGTGTGCAGGGGGCCGCCGGTCCTGCGGGCCTCCTCGCGGGGCGGCCGGGGCGGCAGCCCGGGGCCGGCCAGTTTGAGGAGCTCGCCGCCCGCGGCGCGCAGGCGCGGGTCGCGCACGGCCGAGAGGAGGGCGGCGAGGCCGGAGCGGCGCGATTCCTCGCCGCGTTCCCAAAGGGAGCCTGCCAGGAGCTCGAGCGCCTCGTAGAGATCGCCCTCGACGTCGATGTCGCCCGCGACCCAGGCGCGGGCGAGGCCCAGCTCGCCCGGCTTCCACAGCAGCCGGCGCAGGGCGCGGCGGCGGCGGACGACCAGGACGGGGGCACCGGATGAGCCCGGGGGGCCGTACTCGCTGCGGTCCCAGGCGCGGATCCGGACCGGGAGCGGGGCTCCCAGGACCTCTTCCGCGAGCGCGGTGAGCCGTCGAGCGGCGTCGGCCATGTCGCACACACCTCCATGATGCAAGGTCAGGAGAAACGTTCAACTGACACCTAAACACCAAGAGTCGGCACGGTAGTCCCGTTCAGTCAGATTAGATCAACTGTCGGTGGCCGGGCATACGACAAAGGCGCCCACCCCACGGATTGGTGGACGCCGTTGCCGACTGGTTGACCGCGGCCGAGCCGCGACCGCCGTTAGGAGGCCTTCGCCTTCTCCGAGGGAACGGAGTCGGCCTTGGGCTGCGGGGCCGGCTTCGCGGCCTCGTAGAACTCCTCGCGGGGGTTCTCCATGGCGCGCAGCGAGACGACCTCGCGCTTGAGGAACATGCCGAGGGTCCAGTCCGCGAAGACGCGGATCTTCCGGTTCCAGGTCGGCATGGCCAGACCGTGGTAGCCACGGTGCATGTACCAGGCGAGACGGCCCTTGAGCTTGATCTTCATCTTGCCCATGACGATCATCGCGACGCCCTTGTGGAGGCCGAGGCCCGCCACCGCACCCTTGTTGGCGTGCTTGTACTCGGTCTGCGCGGCCGAGAAGCCCCGCATCGCCGAGATGACGTTGTCGCCGAGGACCTTGGCCTGGCGCAGCGCGTGCTGGGCGTTCGGCGGGCACCAGGCGTTCTCGTTGCCCGCGGCGCGGCCGACGAGGTCCGGAACCTGGGCGTTGTCGCCAGCGGCCCAGATGTAGTCGGTGCCGTTGACCTGGAGGGTCGGCAGGGTGTCGACGTGACCGCGCGGGCCGAGCGGCAGGCCGAAGCGGGCCAGCGCCGGGTTGGGCTTGACGCCCGCGGTCCACACGATGGTGTTGGAGTCGACCTCGAGGCCGTTCTTCAGCACGACGTGGCCGTCGACGCAGGAGTCCATCGACGTCGAGAGGTGAATCTCGATGCCGCGGCTCTCCAGGTGGGCCTTGCCGTACGCGCCGAGCTTGGGGCCGACCTCGGGGAGGATCTTGTCGGCGGCGTCGACGAGGACGAACCGCATGTCCTCGCGCTTGACGTTGGGGTAGTACTTGGCGGCGTCGCGCGCCATGTCCTCGACCTCGCCGATGGTCTCCGCACCCGCGAAGCCGCCGCCGATGAAGACGAAGGTCAGCGCCTTGCGGCGGATCTCCTCGTCGGTCGTCGAGTCGGCCTTGTCGAGCTGCTCGAGGACGTGGTTGCGCAGGCCGATGGCCTCCTCGACGCCCTTCATGCCGATGCCGTTCTCGGCGAGGCCGGGGATCGGGAAGGTGCGGGAGACGGCGCCGAGCGTGACGATCAGGTAGTCGAAGGGCAGCTCGTACGCCTCGCCGACGAGCGGCGCGACGGTGGCGACCTTGCGGTCCTGGTCGATGGTGGTGACGCGGCCGGTGAGGACCTCCGCCTTGGGGAGCACGCGTCGCAGCGGCACCACGACGTGGCGGGGGGAGATGCTGCCGGCAGCTGCTTCGGGCAGGAAGGGCTGGTAGGTCATGTACGAACGCGGGTCGACGACCGTGACGGTCGCCTCGCCGTACCGCATCTTCTTGAGGATGCGGCGCGCCGCGTACAGGCCGACGTACCCACCGCCTACTACGAGGATCCGTGGACGCTCCGTGGTGCTCATGATTCGAGTATCCAGCACTCTCCACGGGCATGCTCGTGAGCCCCTTCACAAGGGGTCGAAGGGTATCTGCTACACTCCGCCGCCACCGTGACCCATGCCATACGCCCGTAAGGGAACCAGTTGACCGGCGGGCACGTTGTGAACCCCTGTTGAACTGGCCTTGCGGGTCTCAAGTTGACTAGACCACTGCCACGCCGACGATCACATAAGCGGCTCTTTAACCCGCCCGAAACCGGACGGCATCCCACCGCAGAGGGCTCCGGGGGCCCCGGAAGGGCCCAACAGGCCCCTTCGCGCCGCCAACGCTCCCTTTTTTCATGTGAAGGATTTCACGAACTTTTTCCCGGAGGCCCCCGAAGGGGCCTCCTCGGGCCGCCTTCTCAGGCGACGCTCCAGGCGATTCCATCCAGAATGTCGTGTTCGCTGACGACGACCTCGTGGGCCCCCACGCGCTCCATGACGGCCTGCAGGACGAGCGCCCCGGCGCAGATCACGTCGACCCGGCCCGGGTGGATCACGGGGATCGCCGCACGCTGCTCATGCGTCGCGGCGAGCAGCTTCCCGGTGATCTCCCGGACCTGCTCCAGGGAGATCCGCGCGTGGTGGATGCGCGTCCAGTCGTACTCGGTCAGGCCCAGCGCGATCGCCGCGACCGTGGTCACCGAGCCGGCGAGGCCGACGAGCGTACGGGCCTCTTCCAGCGGGACGGTCTCCTCGGCGAGGTCCAGCGCGGCCTCGATGTCCGCGCGTATCGCCGCGATGCGCTCCGGGGTCGCCGGGTCCACCACGGCGCCGTCCGCCACGAGGTGGCGCTCCGTCATGCGCACGCAGCCGACGTCGACGCTGCGCGCCGCCCGGACGTGCTCCTCGCCGACGACGAACTCCGTGGAGCCGCCGCCGATGTCCACGACGAGGAACGGCCTGGCCAGGTCGTCCCGGCCGGAGAGCTCCTTGGTGGCGCCGGTGAAGGAGAACTCGGCCTCCTGGTCACCGCTGATCACCTCGGGCTCCACGCCCAGGATGTCCACCACGCCGCGCACGAAGTCCGCGCGGTTCTCGGCGTCCCGCGAGGCGGAGGTGGCGACGAACCGCACGCGCTCGGCCTTCAGGTCGCGGATGACCTCCGCGAACTCCCGGCAGGCCGCGAAGGTCCGCTCCAGGGCCTCCTCCGCCAGCCGGCCCGTGCGGTCCACGCCCTGCCCCAGGCGGACGATCGTCATCCGGCGGTCGAGCTCGGTGAACGCACCGGTCGCCGGGTCGAGATCGGCGACGAGGAGCCGGATGGAGTTGGTGCCGCAGTCGACGGCGGCGACGCGGGTCACTTCTCGTCACCCCCGCACGGCGTGACGCACGGGCCCTTGGCCCACCACTCCGGCAGCAGCGCCAGCGCCTCGTCGCCGAAGGGGTTCACGCCCGGGCCCGCCACCAGCGAGTGACCCACCAGGACGTGCAGGCACTTGACGCGGTCGGGCATGCCGCCCGCGCTCGGGAAGCCCTCCAGGACCTCGATCGCGTCGCGGCGGCGGAGGTAGTCCTCGTGCGCGGCGCGGTAGGCGGCGGCCAGCTCCGGGTCGGTCGCCAGCCGGTCCTGCATCTCCTTCATCAGGCCCGAGCCCTCCAGCGTGCCGATCGCGGAGGCGGCGCGCGGGCAGGTCAGGTAGTACGTCGTCGGGAACGGCGTGCCGTCCGGCAGCCGGGGCGCGGTCTCGACCACGTCCGGCAGGCCGCAGGGGCAGCGGTGGGCGATGGCGCGCAGTCCGCGCGGCGGGCGGCCCAGCTGCTCCTTGAACGCCTCGATGTCGGCGTCGGTGGGCTCGGTGGACTCGGTCTGGGGCGGAGGGGTGTCCATGTGCTCGCTCGTGTCGTCTTCGCTCGGTGGTGTCGGCAGGTCGTGCGGGAGGCGGGTCGTGCAGAAGGAAGGAGAGGGGCCGGCGGGCGCGGTCAGCGCGGGGTGTCCGCGGCGTCCACACCGTCCCACAGGTTGCTGTACCAGGGGCGGTCGGCGGCGCCCTGGTCGCGCGGGCGCCGGGCGGTGCCACTGCCGTCGACCACGCTGTAGCCGGTCTCCCCGGGGTGCAGGTAGTGCAGGTGCTCGCGCGCCTGCTGCTCGACGTACGCCGGGTCCTCCAGCCGCGCCTTCTCGTCCTCCAGCCGCTTCACCTGCTCGCGGGCGCGCTCGGACTGGCGGCGCTGATCGGCGATGTCGGAGCGCTGGGTGACCCACTGGCGCATGGGATAGGCGAGGGCGACGACCAGCGAGCACACCACGAGCGCCAGCAGCGCCGCACGGCCGGTGAGCCGGCTGCGGCGCGGGCCCCGCGCGCGGTAGACGCGGGCCGTGGGGCCCTGGACGAGCACCGAGCCGAGTGCCCTGAGTCTGGTCGCGGTGGAGCGTTCCGCCGCCACTTCGCCTCCCCGAGGTCCTGGTCGCCCGCAGCCTCGCTACGAACGTACGTCCCCGGCCACGGTACGGGACCGTGGCCGGGGACGTGGTGAGGCTGCTCCCCTGAGGCCGTGTCAGGCCTGCGGGTGCCGGCCCGCGGTGTCCTCGTGTCAGCCCTTGAAGCGCGGGAAGGCGCTGCGGCCGGCGTAGACCGCGGCGTCGTCCAGGATCTCCTCGATGCGCAGGAGCTGGTTGTACTTGGCGACGCGCTCGGAGCGGGCCGGGGCACCGGTCTTGATCTGGCCGCAGTTGGTGGCGACGGCCAGGTCGGCGATGGTGACGTCCTCGGTCTCGCCGGAGCGGTGGGACATCATGCACTTGAAGCCGTTGCGCTGGGCCAGCTCGACGGCGTCCAGGGTCTCGGTCAGCGAGCCGATCTGGTTGACCTTGACCAGCAGGGCGTTGGCGGCGCCCTCCTCGATGCCGCGGCCGAGGCGCTCGGGGTTGGTGACGAACAGGTCGTCGCCGACGAGCTGGACCTTGTCGCCGAGCTTCTCGGTGATGGTCTTCCAGCCGTCCCAGTCGTCCTCGAACAGCGGGTCCTCGATGGAGACGAGCGGGTACGCCGCGACGAGCTCGGCGTAGTAGTCCGTCATCTCGGCGGCCGTGCGGTCCTGGCCCTCGAACTTGTAGACGCCGTCCTTGTAGAACTCGGAGGCGGCCACGTCGAGCGCGAGCGCGATGTCCTGGCCGGGGGTGTAGCCGGCCTGCTTGATGGCCTCGAGGATGAGGTCGAGGGCCTCGCGGTTGGAGCCGAGGTTCGGCGCGAAGCCGCCCTCGTCGCCCAGACCGGTGGACAGGCCCTTGGTCTTCAGGACCGACTTGAGGGTGTGGTAGACCTCGGTGCCCCAGCGCAGGGCCTCGGAGAAGGACTCCGCGCCGATCGGCGCGATCATGAACTCCTGGATGTCCACGTTGGAGTCGGCGTGCGACCCACCGTTGAGGATGTTCATCATCGGAACGGGCAGCAGGTGCGCGTTCGGGCCGCCCAGGTAGCGGAAGAGCGGCAGGTCGGACGCCTCGGAGGCGGCGTGCGCGACGGCCAGGGAGACGCCCAGGATGGCGTTGGCGCCGAGCGAGCCCTTGTTGTCGGTGGCGTCCAGGTCGAACATGGCCTGGTCGATCAGGCGCTGCTCGGTGGCGTCGTAGCCGACGAGCTCCGGGCCGATCTGCTCGATGACGGCGAGGACGGCCTTCTCGACGCCCTTGCCCAGGTAACGGTTCTTGTCACCGTCACGGAGCTCGATGGCCTCGAAGGCGCCGGTGGAGGCGCCGGACGGCACGGCGGCACGGCCCGTGGAGCCGTCGTCGAGGCCGACCTCGACCTCGACCGTGGGGTTGCCTCGCGAGTCGAGGATCTCGCGAGCTACGACGACGTCGATGGACGGCACGAGGGTCTCCTTCGTGTGTGTCTGTGGTTCTGCAGCACGAGCCTAACGGGCCCCGGAGGCTCGCCTCGCCGTTGGACCGCTTTCCCGGGCCGGAAAAGCCTAAAAAACAGCACAAAAGCCCAGAACACCGTATGTATGGCGGATCCGGAAACGGCTAAGCCCCGCTCCGGTGCGCGCTCGGGGCGGCGCATCGGAGCGGGGCGGTCCCGCCGGGAGCGGAGAAGGGCGGCCCACCGGAGCGGGCCGCCCTGCCGGATCAGCTGAGGTGCAGCTTCTGGCCGACGTAGATCACGTCCGCGTCCTGGACGATGTCCTTGTTGCGGTCGTACAGCTTCTGCCAGCCGCCCTTGACGTGCTGAGCCTCGGCGATCTTGGAGAGGGTGTCGCCCTCCTTGACCTCGTACTCGCCGTTGCCGACCTTGTAGGACTGCCCGCCCGGGGCGGTCCGCTTCGGGGCCGGGACCTCGTCGCGCTCGGTGGCCTGCGGCGCGGAGTGCTTCGGCGTGGTCTTCTTCGGCGCGGCCTGGCGCTCGCTGCGGTCCGCGTGGGACTTGCCCGAGACGGTGCCGCCGGTGCGGGAGGACTTGGTGGACTTGCTGACCGAGCCCGAACCGGACGGGTCGACGTTCGCCTTCGGGCCGCCGGCCGTCAGGCCGCCGGGACCGGCACAGCCCCAGGCGCCCGGGCCCTGCATGGCGAGCAGCTTCTCGGCCACGGCGATCTGGGCGCTCTTGGAGGCGTGGTCGGCGCGGTCGGCGTACTTCTGGCCGCCGGCGGCGTTCCAGGAGGACTGCGAGAACTGCAGACCGCCGTAGTAGCCGTTGCCGGTGTTGATGGACCAGTTGCCACCGGACTCGCACTGGGCGACCTTGTCCCACGTCGAGACGGAGGCGGCGTTGGCGGAGGTGGCGACCATCAGCGGGGCGGCGACAGCTGCACCGGTGACACCGGCGAGCGTGAAGATGCGGACGGCCTTGGACGGACGACGGTGCTTGCCCTTGGACATAAGTCGTTTCCTCACCGACGCCTACGAGGTGAGCTGTCGGGTTCGGGCTGTGAGTTCGCCCGGCTTCGTGTGCGAGCACACTCGGCTTCACCCCTAGCCGGTCCCGGACCCGCGGCTTTCGCCGAGGAGCCGTTTCCGGCGCCTACCTTGGTTCCCCCGCTCCTGCCTACGGCGCTTGCGCGACGACTCCCCCGATCGCCGGCAGGATTCGGCGTGGCGACCGTGGTGCCCGCGGTGGCGAGCGGACACGACGGTAAACACAGTCGCGGCAAGGGTTCAAACCCCTCTTTCCAGCCACAGTTGCCCCTGGCTACCCAGGGGAACATCGCGTTTCCGCAGGTGAGAGACGGTTTGCCAGTTTCGGGAAGACCGCATTCCGCCACCGGGCAAAGAGACCCATGTCTCACTTTCGACTGGAACGGACATTCGCCGCGAACTGCCGGTCTATTTACCGACCTCGAGCCTCTGACCAGGACGGATCAGGTCGGGATCGGTTCCGACCGCTTTCTCATTGCGCTGATACAGAGACTGCCAACCCCCCTTGACCGCATGCTGCTCGGCGATGGCTGACAGGTTGTCACCGGGGCGCACGGTGTAGTCGGTGGGCGTGGGGCTGCCGGTGCGGGCATCGCCACCGCCCCGCGACGTACGGCCCTCGTCCTCCGAACGCGACGGGTCGGCACGGTGCTTGCCCGTACCCGTGCCGCCCTCGCCGGGCAGCTGCCCCGCAGGCGAACCGGAATCGCCGGCAGCGGGTGTGGCGGAACCGTCCGGGATCCGGGTCGGGTCGTCCGTGGGGGACGTCGAGGGCTTGCGGTGCCGGCCTTCCTGCGGCTCACCGGACTTCCCGTCGCCCGGCGTGCCCGAGGCGTCGGGTGACGGCGCGTCGGACGACGGGCTGCCGGAGGGCCGGCCGGACGGCTGACCGGAGGACTGGCCCGGCGACGGCCGGCCGGTCGACGGCTGCCCCGAAGGCTGCGTGGAGGGGTCGGCCGAGGGGCTCGTCGAGGAACCCGGCGACGGCTTTCCGGACGGCGAGGGAGACGTGGACGCGTCAGAAGGCTTGTCGTGCTCGGAGGGCTCGGACGGCTCGGACGGCGTGGAGTGCGAAGTGGTGCGCTCCGGGGCGCGTGAAGGCGTCGAGTCGCTCGCGGGGGCGTGTGTGCCGCCCGGGTTGACCTCCGCCGGGGTCCCGCCCGAGGTGAGGCCCGCGCTCGCCGCGCAGCTCGACCAGGGGCTGGTGCCTCTGCTCTCGAGGATCTGCTCGGCGACGGTGATCTGCTGCGCACGGCTGGCGAGGTCGGGCCGGGGGGCGTACTCGCGGCCGCCGTGGCGCTCCCAGAGGTCCTGGGTCAGCTGCAGTCCCCCGTAGGTCCCGTTACCGGAGTTGGCGCTCCACATGCCGTCGCTCTCGCACTGGGCCACACGGTCCCAGGTGCCGGCGTCGGCTGCCGACGCGCCGGTGGCCGCCAGCAGCGGCATGGCGATTCCGGAGGCGGTCACCCCCGCGGCGACCATGATGGCGGGTATCTGACGGGGGCGGCGATGTCGGCCGTTTCCGGGTCTCATGGGCGGTTGCCTCTCGTTCGGCGGCGAATGGTGGTTGAAGATAGCGACGGCCCACCGGAGTCACAAGCCGATGTAGCGGAGGTCACGCCGAGATCACGCCGACTGACGTGAGGTCAGGCGGGCGGCCCCTCCTGGGCGGTTGTGCCCGGAATGTCTTCAGGTGTAAAGGCCACGGGCAGGGTGCGCAGACCGCGCATGATGAGCCCGCCGCGCCACCGCAGCTCCTCCGGATCGGCCCCCAGCCGCAGGTCGGGAAGGCGCCTCAGCAGGGTCGCCAGAGCCGTCTGGCCCTCCAGGCGGGCGAGGGGCGCGCCCAGGCAGTAGTGGATGCCGTGGCCGTAGCCGAGGTGCTGGTTGTCGCGCCGGGAGAGGTCCAGCGCATCAGGGTCGGCGAAGCGCTCGGGGTCGCGGTCGGCGGCCGCGAGGACGACGAGGACGGGGTCGCCCTCGGCGATGCGCTGCCCGCCGATCGTCAGGTCCCGGGTGGCGAACCGCCAGGTCGCGAGCTCCACCGGTCCGTCGTAGCGCAGCAGTTCCTCGACCCCGGTCGCGAGCAGGCCCTCGTCGCCCTCGGCGAGGGCGCGCTGGAGACGCTCGCGCTGCTCCGGATTGCGCAGGAGGGCGTAGGTTCCGTTACCGATCAGGTTCACAGTTGTTTCAAAACCCGCAAAGAGCAGGATGAAGGCCATGGCCGCGGCCTCGTCCTCGGTGAGGTGCTCGCCGTGGTCACTCGCCCTGATCAGACCGGAGATGAGGTCTTCGCCGAGATCCTCCCTTTTACGGTGGATCAGCTCGGTCAGATAGCCCCGCATCTTCTTCACGGAGCGCGCCACTCCGCCGCGCGGCCCGCCGCCGTGGCGGATCATCATTCCCGCCCAGTCCCGGAAGTCGTCCTGGTCCTCGCGCGGCACGCCGAGCATGTCGCAGATCGCATAGATGGGGAGCGGGAAGGCGAACTCGTGGATGAGGTCGGCTTCCCCCCGGGCGGCGAAGCCGTCGATGAGCCGGTCCGTCAGCTCCTGCACCCGGGGCGCGAACTCGGCGACCCGGCGCGGGGTGAACGCCTTCGAGACGAGGCGGCGCAGCCGGGTGTGGTCCGGCGGGTCGATGTTGAGCAGGTGCGTCATCAGGTTGGCGCTGCGCTCGCCCGGGATGCCGACCTTGCCCTTGCCGTGGGCGGACTCGGAGTGGTGCACGGGGTTCTTCGACAGGCGCTGGTCGGCGAGCGCCTGGCGGGCATCGGCGTACCGGGTGACCAGCCACGCCTCCACGCCGCTGGGCAGCGCGGTGCGGTGCACCGGGGCGTGCTCGCGCAGCCACGCGTACGCGGGGTACGGGTCGGCGGCGAATTCCCAGGTGAAGAGGGGCGGGGCGGGCGGGACCGGCGAGGCGTTCTTGTCGTGCACCCCTTGACGCTACTAGGGGCGCGGCGGGGCGGCTCGGGCTCCGTGCCGGGCAGGGGCGGGCTCGGCTGGTGGCCGGGGCCGGGCTCGCTGGTGGCCGGGGCCGGGCTCAGTGGTGGCCGGGGCCGCCGCTGCCGAAGCCGCCGCTGCCGCCCGGG
This sequence comes from Streptomyces sp. KLMMK, assembly GCF_036961605.1. NCBI lineage: Bacteria > Bacillati > Actinomycetota > Actinomycetes > Kitasatosporales > Streptomycetaceae > Streptomyces > Streptomyces sp. KLMMK. The sequence continues at coordinate 18,058 of NZ_JBAMDC010000038.1, read as the reverse complement.
TTCCACTTCTTGCGCTCCTCGCTGAGCTCCTCGGGGTGGCTGCCGGGGTTGCGCACCTCGTGCGGCAGCACCCGCTCCCCGTTCGCCTCGGGGTGCAGCTCGTCCGCTTCACGGTGCTCGGTGACGTAGCCGACCCTGTTCTCCTCGTCGTCGTTGTGCCCCGGCCCGTGGTCGGGCGAGGTGGGCCCGGTGTCGTGCTCCTGCCGCGTCTGCCAGGCGCCCTGCCTGCGCTGCGGCTGGGACGGAGGCGGCGGTTCCTCGTCACGCTTCCGGAAGCCCTTGACCACGGCGACGATCAGCAGGGCGACGACGAAGAGGCCGACGATGAACTGGATGATCCCGCCGGCCCAGTGCGGGGCGGCGAGGTCGGCGAGGTGTACGTACTGAATGCGCATGCCATGCGGGTACCCGCCGACCGCCGGGACAAGTCGGTAAATAGGCTGAACGGGTGTCGGCGGCTCTCCCCCAGGGGAGAGCCAGGGGGAGCCGCTACACACCCTCCGCGGCGCGGATCGCGTCGCGGTACGTGCGGGCCGCGGCCCGCAGCGCCGTCTCCGGGTCCGTGCCCGCCGCCTCCGCCCGTACGGCCAGCGCCAGCAGCTCGTAGCCGATGCCGTCGCCGGCGGGCAGGGTGACGTCGAGGCCCTGCGAGCGCACCCGGGAGGCCAGCTTCGCGGCCAGGGCGAGCGCGGGCTGGCCGAGCGGCACGCCCTCGGTGACCGACTCGCGGCCCTTCTCCGCGTCCTTCGTGCGCATCCAGTGCGCCCGCACGTCCTCCGGCGTCTGCGCGGACTCCTCGCCGAAGACGTGCGGGTGCCGGTGGATGAGCTTGTCGACGATCACGCCGGCGACGTCGTCGACGGAGAACGGCTCGTCCGGGTCGTCCTGCGCGATCCGGGCGTGGAAGACGACCTGCAGCAGCACGTCGCCGAGCTCCTCGCGCAGCGCCTCGCGGTCACCGGTCTCGATGGCCTCCAGCAGCTCGTACGTCTCCTCCAGCGCGTACTTCGCGAGGTCCTCGTGGGTGCGGACCCCGCTCCACGGGCAGGCCACCCGGATCCGGTCCATGACCTGCACCAGGTCCAGCAGCCGGGCACCGGGCAGGTCGTACGAACCGGGCAGCAGCTCCAGCGCGGGCATCGTCTCCCGGCCGGAGCCGGCGAGCCGGGCCAGCCCGTCGGTGAGGGCGGACTCGCCCTCGGCGGAGGTGAGCACGACGGCGCTGCGCCGCCCGGTCGAACAGAAGTCGACCAGCTCGCGCGCCGTGGCCGAGCCGTGCTCGACCTCGACGCCGGCCTCCCGCAGGTACGGCAGCTGCGGGTGGCCGGCGTCGGCGCACAGCACCCGGTCGGCGGCGCGGAGCGCCTGCCACGCGGGCCAGGACAGCAGCCCCGGGGCGACCCGGTGGCTGGTGGTGAGCAGGACGATGCGGCCAGGTGCGGAGTCGTTCACGCGATCGAGCCTAGGGGACCGGGCCGGGCGCGGCGCACGCCGGGCGCCGGCAGGGCACGAGCGGGGCACGCATCACGCCGGGCGTGCGGCCCCGGCCTCCGCGGCGGACCGCAGCCACGGCTCCAGCGCGGACTGCGCGGTGCCGCGCTTGCCGTCCCACACCCCGTAGCGCGGATTGACGTCGACGTGGAGGGCGTCGGAGGTGCGCATCAGGATCTGGTTGGTGCGGGCGGCGCCGAACTTGCCGTCCAGCTTGGCGCGGACGAGGTCCACGGAGAGGGCCTGGTCGATCCGGTCGGGGGCGATGCCGAGGGCGAGGAACCGGGCGCGCACCGCCGAGGCCCCGCCGTTGGCGGCCTCGACGTCGGCGCGCTGGCGCTGCAGCTCCCGCCGGGTGACCGCGACGCCGTTGTCCTTGCCGGCCTTCTCCACGATCCGGTACTGGATGAGGCGGACCAGGGTGTCCTGGCCGAGCCGGGCGCTGTTCGCCGTCAGCTGCTCGCCCTGCGGGGAGGAGCGCTGCGCCTCGCGCACGTCCTCCACCTGGCGCTGCAGCTGCGAGACGGTGATCCGGTCGTCGCCCACGACGGCCGCGGCGCCCGGATGGGCCGTCTGCCCGCAGGCGGTCAGGAGCGGAGCCGCTGCGAGCAGCGCGGCGGCGGTGACGGAGAGCGCGGTCCTTCGGCGGATCATGAAGCCTCCCGGCGGCGGTCGTGCGACGGTGATCGACCTGCGTTGATCGATGGTAGGGAGTCCGGGTGGCGCGGGCCACCGATTCGACCAACGATTCGCGCGGCGCCGGGATGTGCGGGCGGCACCGCGGAGCTCAGGCCCCGACCGGTCCGAGCCACTGCAACGTGTGACGGATCTCCGGAACGGCTCTCGAAGCGCGGCAGGAGCGCGCGGTAGCCGCCCGAGCGCCGCCACGGCCTCGCCGAACCGCTGCACGGACCGGAAGACCGGCTGAACGGACGGGTTCCGAGAGAAGAACGACACATTCCAGCCGAACCGCCCACGGAGTCCATTCGTCTCTCAGAAAGGGGGCCGGGCGCCGGTGAGGCTCCGCGTATCTTTTCCGACAGTCATCCCTTAGTCGTCCCCCAGCCCCCGGAACAAAGGACTCCCCCATGGACTCGGCCGCCGCCACCGTTCCGGCACCGGGCGGGCCCGCGGCCGGGGCAGCGCCCGGCGACCGGCCCCGCGCCCAGGCCCTGCGGGCCCCGCGCCGGGATCCCTACTGGCTCGCCGGGATCCTCTTCGTCCTCTACGCCGCACTGTCCGTGTGCCGGCACCGCCGCATGCTCACCATGTCGTGGGACCTCGGCATCTTCGAGCAGGCCATCCGCGGGTACGCCCACCTCCAGGCGCCCATAGCCGACCTCAAGGGCCCGGGCACCAATATCCTCGGCGACCACTTCAGCCCGGTCACCGCGCTCCTCGCCCCCTTCTACCGGCTCTTCCCCGGCCCGGTCACCCTCCTCGTCGCCCAGGCCGCGCTCTTCGCCCTGTCCGCGATACCGGTCGCCCGGCTCGCCGCCGGGCTCCTCGGCCGCAAGCGCGGGCTGGCCGTCGGCATCGCCTACGGGCTGTCGTGGGGCGTGCAGCGCGCGGTCGACTTCGACTTCCACGAGATCGCCTTCGCGATGCCGCTGCTCGCCTTCTCCCTCGAAGCGGTGGTGCGCGGGCGCTGGCGGGCCGCGGTCTGGTGGGCCGTGCCCCTGGTCCTGGTCAAGGAGGACCTGGGCATCACCGCGGCGGCCATCGGCGTGGTCCTCCTGATCCGGCTGCGCGGCGCGAAGGCCCGCGGCGAGGGCGTCCCGCAGAGCGCGACCCCGCTCGCCGCCGGCCTGGTGGCCTTCGGCCTGGCGGCCGCCGCGATCACCTTCGGGCTGATCATCCCCGCCTTCAACACCAGCGGCGCCTACGACTACTGGAACAAGCTCGACGGCGGCGCCGGCCCCTCGCCCACGATCTCCGCCGACACCGCGATACGCACCCTGCTGTGGATCCTGCTGCCCACCACCGGGCTGCTGGCCGTGCGCTCCCCCGTCCTGATCGCCGCCCTGCCCACCCTGACGTGGCGGTTCGCCTCCCACGACGACCACTACTGGGGCACCGACTGGCACTACAACGCGGTGCTGATGCCCATCGTCTTCATCGCGCTCACGGACGCCCTGGCCCGGGCCCGGGAGAGCCGCCGCCCGTGGCTGCGCTCCTCCGCGCAGCACCTGCCCGGCGCGGTCCTGGCCGCCTCGCTCGCCCTGACCGCGTCCATGCCCCTGTACGCCCTGACCGAAGCCGGCACCTACCGCGTGCCGCAGAGCGTGCGCGCCGCCGAGCAGCTCCTGGAGCGCATCCCGGACGACGCGACCGTCGAGGCCGACATAGCCCCGATAAGCCGCCTCGCCGGCCGGTGCAGGGTCTTCTGGATCGGCGACACCCGCGGCATCACGCCGGACTACCTGGCCCTGCGGCTCGCCGACGGCAAGACGCCGGAAGACCTCGTCGCGGACGGCGAGCGGCTGCACCCCGGCGTGCGGTACGTCTTCCTCGGGGGCGAGGGGGGTTACGGGGTGCTCAAGAAGGCGGGGGCGGCCGCGTCCTAGCGCGGCCCGGCCCCGGTCCTCCGGCCTCCTACGAGCCCAGGATCGTGGTCAGGAATTCGCCCGTCCACGCCAGCAGTTCCCGGCCCACCAGCGGCTTGCCGCCGATCTGGCGCGTCGCCGGGCGGGGGACGAGGATCTGCTTCGTGGCCGGCTTCATGACCGTGCGCGGGTAGAGGCGCTTCAGGCGCAGCTCCTGGGACTCGCGCAGCTCCACGGGGCCGAAGCGCACGTTGGAGCCCTGCAGAGTGATGTCGGAGACACCGCAGGCGCGGGCGAGCATCCGCAGGCCCGCCACCAGCAGCAGGTTCTCCACGGGCTCGGGCAGCTTGCCGTAGCGGTCGGTGAGCTCCTCGCGGACGGCGCGGATGTCCTCCTCGCTGTTCGCGGAGGCGATCGAGCGGTACGCCTGCAGGCGCAGGCGCTCGCCCGGTGCGTAGTCGTGCGGGACGTGGGCGTCGACGGGCAGCTCGATCTTCACCTCCAGCGGTGCCTCCGGCTGCTCCTCGCCGCTCTCCAGGGACGCCCGGTAGTCGGCGACGGCCTCGCCGACCATGCGGATGTAGAGGTCGAAGCCCACGCCCGCGATATGGCCGGACTGCTCGCCGCCGAGCAGGTTGCCCGCGCCGCGGATCTCCAGGTCCTTCATCGCCACGTACATGCCGGCGCCCATCTCGGTGTGCTGGGCGATGGTGGCGAGCCGCTCGTGGGCGGTCTCCGTCAGGGGCTTCTCCGGCGGGTAGAGGAAGTAGGCGTAGCCGCGCTCGCGGCTGCGGCCGACGCGTCCGCGCAGCTGGTGCAGCTGCGACAGGCCGAAGTTGTCGCCGCGCTCGACGATCAGCGTGTTGGCGTTGGAGATGTCGATGCCGGATTCCACGATCGTCGTGGAGACCAGCACGTCGAACTTCTTCTCCCAGAAGTCGACGACGACCTGCTCCAGCCGGCTCTCGCCCATCTGGCCGTGCGCCGTCTGGATGCGCGCCTCGGGGACGATCTCGCGCAGCCGCGCCGCCGCCCGGTCGATGGACTCGACCCGGTTGTGGATGTAGAAGACCTGGCCCTCGCGCAGCAGCTCACGGCGGATCGCGGCGCCGATCTGCTTCTGGTCGTAGGGCCCGACGAAGGTCAGCACCGGGTGGCGCTCCTCCGGCGGGGTGGTGATGGTCGACATCTCGCGGATGCCGGTGACCGCCATCTCCAGCGTGCGCGGAATGGGCGTGGCGGACATCGTCAGGACGTCGACGTTCGCCCGCAGCTTCTTCAGCTGCTCCTTGTGCTCGACGCCGAAGCGCTGCTCCTCGTCGACGATGACGAGGCCCAGGTCCTTGAACTTCGTCTCGGACGAGAAGAGGCGGTGCGTGCCGATGACGATGTCGACCGAGCCGTCGCGCAGGCCCTCCAGGACGGCCTTGGCCTCGCTGTCCGTCTGGAAGCGGGACAGGGCCTTCGTCACCACGGGGAACTGGGAGTAGCGCTCGGAGAACGTGCCGAAGTGCTGCTGCACCAGCAGCGTGGTCGGCACGAGCACCGCCACCTGCTTGCCGTCCTGCACCGCCTTGAAGGCGGCGCGGACCGCGATCTCCGTCTTGCCGTAGCCGACGTCGCCGCAGATCAGGCGGTCCATGGGGACGGACTTCTCCATGTCCTCCTTGACCTCGGCGATGGTGGTGAGCTGGTCGGGCGTCTCCGCGTAGGGGAAGGCGTCCTCCAGCTCCCGCTGCCAGGGGGTGTCGGCGCCGAAGGTGTGACCGGGGGCGGCCATGCGCGCGGAGTAGAGCTTGATCAGATCGGCGGCGATCTCCTTGACTGCCTTCTTGGCGCGCGCCTTGGTCTTCGTCCAGTCCGCGCCGCCGAGGCGGTGCAGCGTCGGGGCCTCGCCGCCCACGTACTTGGTGACCTGCTCCAGCTGGTCGGTGGGGATGTAGAGGCGGTCGCCGGGCTGGCCGCGCTTGGCCGGCGCGTACTCCACGAGGAGGTACTCGCGGGTGGCGCCCTGGACGGTGCGCTGCACCATCTCGATGTAGCGGCCGACGCCGTGCTGCTCGTGGACGATGTAGTCGCCGGCCTGCAGGGTCAGCGGGTCGATCGTCTTGCGGCGGCGGGCCGGCATGCGGCCCATGTCCTTGCTGACGGACTTCTGGCCCGACAGGTCCGTCTCGGTGAGGACGGCGACCTTCAGGCCGGGGTCGACGAAGCCGTTGTCGATGCTGCCGCAGGAGACGTGGACGACCGACGGGGACAGCTCGGCGACATCGGCGTCCAGGCGGGCGGGGATGCCCTCGCCGCCCAGCACCTCGACCGTACGGGCCGCCGGGCCGTGGCCCTCCGTGACGAAGACGGTGCGCCAGCCGTCGGCCAGCCAGCCCTTGGTGTCGGCCAGGGCGCGGGCGGTGTCGCCGCGGTAGGTCTCCGGGGCGTGCATGCCGAGCTTGAGGGTGTCGCCGTCGAGCTCCTCGTCCGCCGCGAAGGGGCTCACCGACCACCACATCTGGCCCAGCTCGCGGGCGCGGTCGCGGACGTCCGCGATGCCCCACAGGGAGGCGGCGTTCACGTCGATCGGGGCCTCCCCGCCGCCGGCCGTGGCCGCCCAGGACGCCTGCAGGAACTCCTGGCTGGTGGCGACGAGGTCCGCGGCGCGGGTCCGCACGCGCTCCGGGTCGCACACGACCGTCATCGCGCCGGCCGGGAGCACGTCCAGCAGCAGCTCCATCTCGTCCACCAGGACCGGGGCGAGGGACTCCATGCCCTCCACCGCGATGCCCTCGGCGATCTTGGAGAGGAGCTCGCCGAGCTCCGGGTGCTCCTCCGCCAGGGCGGCCGCCCGCTCCCGTACGCCCTCGGTCAGCAGCAGCTCGCGGCAGGGCGGCGCCCACAGGCCGTGCTCGGCGACCTCCAGCGAGCGCTGGTCGGCCACCTTGAAGTAGCGGATCTCCTCGACCTCGTCGCCCCAGAACTCGACGCGGAGCGGGTGCTCCTCGGTCGGCGGGAAGACGTCGAGGATGCCGCCGCGGACGGCGAACTCGCCGCGCTTCTCCACCAGTTCGACACGGGCGTACGCGGCGGCCGCGAGCGCGTCCACGACCTCCTCGAGATCGGCGCTCCGCCCGCTGCGCAGGCTGACCGGCTCCAGGTCGCCGAGCCCCTTCACTTGCGGCTGCAGCACGGACCGCACGGGCGCCACGACCACGCTGACCGGGCCCGCCGCGGGGTCGTCCTTGCTGGGGTGCGCGAGGCGCCGCAGCACCGCCAGACGACGCCCGACGGTGTCCGAACGCGGCGAGAGCCGCTCGTGCGGCAGCGTCTCCCAGGCCGGGAACTCCACGATCCCGTCCGGCGGCAGCAGCGAGCGCAGCGCCGCCGCCAGGTCCTCGGCCTCGCGACCGGTGGCCGTCACGGCCAGCACGGGGCGCCCCCCGTCGCGCGCGAGCGCGGCGATCGAGAAGGGACGGGCGGCGGGCGGACCGACGAGGTCGACGTGCGGCCGGTTCCCGTCGGCCGCGGCCTTCACCGCTTCGGCGAGCGCCGGATCATTGACGACGGCGTCGAGCAGACCGTGCAGGCTCATGAAGGCTTTTCCGTCCCGAGGTGGCAAGGATGGCAACAGTTACGACAAGGGGTGACAACGCGAACGGCCCGACACGTGATACGGGCCGGGTGAACCCAGCCTACGACGCTGCACCGACAATCGCGGCCCGACCGTTCCGGGGCCCCGGGGCGCCCCCGACCGCGCCGGTCACGGAGGCCGGACCGTGACCTGGACGATGTACGGGCACTGCTGCCGCACGGCGGCCGGATCCGGCCCCGGTCACCCGTCTTCCCCCGGGAGAGTGGAACACCCCGGGCCGAGCGCCGAAAGCCCGGCCCGGACACACACCCCCGTGGCGTGTCCGGGCCGGGCTTTCCAGGGGGCGCGGGCCTTGGCCCGCGCCCCCCGCCGCCCCTCGCGGGGGCGGCAGCCTGCTAGTCCGTGGCGATGGCGTTCAGGACGTTCATCCGGCCCGCGCGGAACGCCGGGACCAGCGCGGCGAGCAGGCCCACCACCGCCGAGCCCAGGAAGACCGCGGTGATCGTCGGCCAGGGGATGTCCAGGACGCCGAGGCCCTGGAGGGCCAGGAGCTTCTGGGACGTGGTGCCCCAGGCCATGCCGAGGCCGAGGCCGAGGAGGGCGCCGAAGAGGGCGATGACGACCGACTCCAGGCGGATCATGCGGCGCATCTGGCGGCGCGAGAGGCCGATCGCCCGCAGCAGGCCGATCTCGCGGGTGCGCTCGACCACCGACAGGGCCAGGGTGTTCACGACGCCCAGGACCGCGACGATGATCGCGAGGGCCAGCAGGCCGTAGATCATGTTGAGCAGCTGGCCGACCTGGTCCTTGATGAGCTTCTTGTAGTCGGACTGGTCACGGACCTTGACCTGCGGGTAGTCCTCGACCGACGCCTTGAGTGCGGCGGCGGCCTCCTTCGTCTGCCCGTCGGCGGCCTTGGCGAGGACCATGAAGTCCAGCGGCATCTTGTCGGCGGGCAGGTAGCTGCGCGCCGTGGCGATGTTGGTGTACATCGCGCCCTGGTCGATGCTGGTGTCGTCCGAGGTGACGGCCTTGACCGTCAGCTGTGCCGTCCGGCCGTCGACCATGGCGACCTTCAGCCGGTCGCCGAGCTTGATGCCGTGGTCCTTGGCGAAGCCCTCCGGCACGGACATGGCGTCCTTGCCGTAGGCGTCCTTGAGGTTGCCCTTGACCGTCTCGGCGCGCACGTCGTCGGCGTAGGTGGGGGTCACCGCGGAGAGCCGCTGGGTGGTGATCTTGCCGTCCGGGGTGGTGATCTTCGCGTTGACGATCGTGTATTCCGTGACGTGCTCGACGTGCCCGGCGGACTTGATCGCCTTGACGACGGCCGGGTTCAGCGGCTGCTGGTTCTCGGACTGGACGATGAAGTCCGCGCCGACCGACTTGTCGAGCTGGTCCGTGGCCGAGGCGACCATGGAGGAGCCCACCACCGACAGGGCGGCGACCAGCGCGAGGCCGATCATCAGCGCCGAGGCCGTGGCGCCCGTGCGGCGCGGGTTGCGCAGCGCGTTGCGCTCGGCGAGCCGGCCGACGGGCCCGAAGACCCGCAGCACGATCGCGCTGATCACGCGGACGACGAACCCGGCGAGGAGCGGGCCGACGACCACGAAGCCGACGAGGGTGAGGAAGACGCCGATGCCGAGCATCCCCGAGCCAGCCGCGGCGTCGTCGGACTTGGCGGCGGCGACCAGCGCCAGCCCGCCCACGGCGGTCAGCACCAGGCCGATGGCGGCCCGCACCTTGCCGGCCTTGCCGTCGGCCGGGGTGCCGGCGTCGCGCAGGGCGGCCATCGGGGAGATCTTGGTGGCCTTGAAGGCCGGCAGGCAGGCGGCGAGGACGGTGACGACCACGCCGATGGCCAGGCCCACGACCGGCGTCGCGGCCTTGATCGTGAGCTCGTCCATGTCGAGCTTCATGCCCATGGAGCCCATGAGCTCCATCAGTCCCACCGCGAGGGCGACACCGCCGCCGATGCCCAGCACCGAGCCGACGACGCCGAGCAGCACGGCCTCCACCAGCACCGAGCGCAGGATCTGCCAGCGGCTGGAGCCGATGGCCCGCATGAGGCCGATCTCCCGGGTGCGCTGGGCGACCAGCATGGAGAAGGTGTTGACGATGAGGAAGATGCCGACGAGGACGGCGATGCCGGCGAAGCCGAGCAGCGCGTACTTCATGACGTCCAGGAAGGAGCCGACGTCCTTCTTGTTCTCCTCCTTGCTCTCGGCGGCGGTCCGCAGGGCGTAGTCGCCGGCGGAGGAGCCGAGGGCGGCGGAGACCCGCTCCTTGAGCTGCTCGTCGCTGACGCCGGAGGCGGCGGTCAGCCCGTAGCCGCTGAACTCGCCGGTGCTGCCGAGGAGCTTCGCCTGGGCGGTCGGGGTGTCGAAGTAGAAGAGGGCCGCGCCGGGGTTCGTGGTCTTGAACGTGGCGATGCCGACGACCTTGACGGAGAAGTCGCCCGGGGCGGCGATCACCCGGAGGGTGTCGCCCGTCTTCACTCCGTGCTTGCCGGCGGTGTCGGCGTCGACGACGGTCTCGGCCGGGCCGTGCGGCTCGTGGCCGCTGGTGATCTCGACGGACTTCTTCTGGCTCTCGTCCCAGTTGGTGCCCACGGTGGGGGCGCCGGAGGTGGGGCTGAGGCTCTTCTTCCTGCCGTCGACGACGGTCAGCTGCTGGCTGTCGGCCGACGGCTCGACCTTGGTCACGCCCTCGACCTTGGCGAGCTTCGCCCGCAGCGAGGCCGGGACGGTCGCCGGCTTGCCGGTCTGCTGCGCGTCGTCGTTCTTCTTCGGGCCGACGGAGACGTCGGCGGCGGTGTTGGCGAAGAGCTTGTCGAACGTGGCGTTCATGGTGTCGGTGAAGACGAGCGTGCCGCACACGAACGCCACCGAGAGCAGGACCGCGACGGCGGAGAGCGCCATGCGGCCCTTGTGCGCGAGGAAGTTGCGCAGGGAGGTCTTGAGGACGGTCACGACACCCGTCCCCGCGCGTCGAAGTTCTTCATGCGCTCGAGCACCGCGTCGGCGGTGGGGCTGTACATCTCGTCCACGATCCGGCCGTCGGCCAGGTAGAGCACGCGGTCGGCGTAGGAGGCGGCGACGGGGTCGTGGGTGACCATGACGATGGTCTGGCCCAGCTCGTCGACGGAGCGGCGCAGGAAGCCCAGCACCTCGGCGCCGGCGCGCGAGTCGAGGTTTCCGGTCGGCTCGTCACCGAAGATGATCTCGGGGCGGGCGGCGAGGGCGCGGGCCACGGCGACGCGCTGCTGCTGGCCGCCGGAGAGCTGGTTGGGGCGGTGCTTGAGGCGCCCGGCGAGGCCCACGGTCTCCACGACGCGGTCCAGCCACGCCTTGTCCGGCTTGCGGCCGGCGATGTCCATGGGGAGCGTGATGTTCTCGATCGCGTTGAGCGTCGGGAGCAGGTTGAACGCCTGGAAGATGAAGCCGATCCGGTCGCGGCGGAGGCGGGTGAGCTTCTTGTCCTTGAGGCCGGTTATCTCGGTCTCGTCGATGAAGATCTGCCCGGACGTGACCGTGTCGAGGCCCGCCAGGCAGTGCATCAGGGTCGACTTGCCGGAGCCGGACGGGCCCATGATGGCCGTGAACTGCCCGCGGGCGATGTCCACGTCCACGTGGTCGAGGGCGGTGACGCGGGTCTCGCCGGACCCGTACGCCTTGACGACCCCGCGGGCCCTCGCCGCGACGGCCGCATGTCCTCCACTGCCCCCGGTCTTGGGAATCGATACAGCCGTTGTCACGGTGGGTCTCCTATGCGTGCTCACTGAGGGGGTACGGTCCACAGCCTGCTGGAAGGCGGGGGCCCGCGGCGATGGTGCTCGTCCGTGTATCCGTGGTGGGGCTACCCCCACCACCGCTCTCCGGCCGCCCTCGAAAAGGCTAGGCAGCGGCGGCCCCCGGCTCCTCCCCCTGCGGTACGAACCGGGCGGCGGGACGAGCAGGAGAAAGCCGGGAACGTCCCCTAGGGGATCCGGCGTTGCCGGGCCCGTCCTTCTCGGGGTCGGCGCACCCCGAGCATGCACCCTGCCGCTACGTGAGGCTCAAGTGAGACCCTGACCGACGAATGCGTGCAAGGGGAAACGACCTCGGGGGGCGGCATGGGCGGCACAGGCGGCGGCAAGGGCGGCGGCACAGGCGGCGGCACAGGCGAGAAGAACGGCAACAACGGCAAGGGCGGCAGGCACGGGGCCGGCGGCGGCATACCCGAGAGGGAGACACCGGACGCGCCGCCGCCCGCCGGCTCCCGCCGCGGCCCCGTCGTCGCCGCGCTCATGCTCGCCATGGCGCTCGCCGCCCTCGACGGGACCGTCGTCTCCACGGCCGTCCCCCAGATCGTCGCGGACCTCGGCGGCTTCACCGTCTTCTCCTGGCTCTTCTCCGGCTACCTCCTCGCCGTCACCGTCACCCTTCCCGTCTACGGCAAGCTCTCGGACACCTTCGGCCGCAAGCCGGTGCTCCTCGCCGGGATCGTCCTCTTCCTCCTCGGCTCGGCCCTGTGCGCCGCCGCCTGGAGCATGCCCGCGCTCATCGCCTTCCGCGTCCTGCAGGGGCTCGGCGGCGGTGCCCTGCAGGGCACCGTGCAGACGATCGCCGCCGACCTCTACCCGCTCAAGGAGCGCCCCAAAATCCAGGCCAGGCTGTCCACGGTCTGGGCCACCGCCGCGGTGGCCGGGCCGGCGCTCGGCGGACTGCTCGCCGGGTACGCCGACTGGCGCTGGATCTTCCTCATCAACCTGCCGGTCGGCGCGGTGGCCCTCTGGCTGGTCAAGCGCCACCTCCACGAGCCCGCTTCGCACACCCACGCGCGCCCGCGCGCGCGTGTCGACTGGCCCGGCGCGCTCGGCGTCTTCGCCTGCGGCGGCCTGCTGCTCTGCGCGCTCGTGCAGGGCGGCGTGGCCTGGCCCTGGCTCTCCCCGCCCTCGCTCGCGCTCTTCGCGGGCAGCGCGGTGTGCGCGGGCGTGACCGTCGCCGTGGAGCGGCGCGCGGCCGAGCCCGTCATTCCCGGCTGGGTCTGGCGCCGCCGCTCCATCTGCGCCGTCAACCTCTCCTTCGGGGCGCTCGGGCTCCTGATCATCGCGCCGACCGTCTTCCTGCCGACGTACGCCCAGGCCGTCCTCGGCCTGGGGCCGATCGCCGCCGGGCTCGTGCTCTCCGTGATGACGCTGAGCTGGCCGGTCTCCGCCGCCCTGAGCAGTCACGTCTACAACCGCATCGGCTTCCGCAGCTGCGCGGCCCTCGGCATCGGCCTCGCCGCGCTGATCCTGCTGTTGTTCCCGCTCCTCCCGCACCCGGGCGCCGCCTGGCAGCCGGCCCTGGTGATGCTGGCGCTCGGCGCGGCCCTCGGCCTGTTCCAGCTCCCGCTGATCGTGGGCGTGCAGTCGTCGGTGGGCTGGGCGGAGCGCGGCACCGCCACCGCGTCCGTGCTCTTCTGCCGGCAGGTCGGGCAGAGCGTCGGGGCGGCGCTCTTCGGGGCCGTCGCCAACGGCACGCTCGCCGCGCGCCTTGAGGACGCCCCGGCCTCCGTACGGCCCGGGCTGCCCGCGGACCTCGACTCCGTCTCGCGCGCCCTGGAGCACGCGAGCACGTCCCTCACGACGGAAGCGGCCGGATATCTGCGGCAGGCCGTCTCCGCGGCGGTCGACCACGTCTATCTGGGGGCCGCCGGGGCGGCAGGGCTGGCACTGCTCGCCCTTCTGACGCTGGCGCCACGGCACTTCCCCGTGCACGCAGGCGAACCCCCTGCGGAATCCGCCGCGGACAAATACCAGGAAACGGGCAAAATAGGGGGAGTTGAGGGGGAACGAAGGGCGAATAATACGTGAAGGCGGCCATCGGGCAAGACAATTGGGGCCACAGGGAATTAGTGTTCGGGGTCATGGCCGAGGGGGGAAGTCGTGCACCCCCTTCGCACGGGCCGCAGGTCTCCGAAGGAAGCAGCATCGTGAAGATTCTCCCTACGCGCGCTGCCAGCGTCTCCCGGCAGGGTCTGTGCACGGCCCTGCTCGTAGCCAGCCTCACGGCAGCGGTCGGCGTCAGTCCCGCGCACAACACCGCGGACTCGGACGACCCCGCCAAGGACCCCAAGAACCCGCAGGGCCTGCCGCACGGCAACCCCAACCTCACGCTGCCCGACCTCAGACCCAAGGGTCCCGGCGGCCTGCCCGGCGCGCGCGGCGACGGCAAGAACGACGCCAAGGACGCCACCACCGGCATCCCCGCGACCGCCCTGGACGCCTACCGCAAGGCCGCCCAGCGCGCGGCCGCCGACCTGCCGGGCTGCCACATGCCCTGGGAGCTCATAGCCGGCATCGGCAACGTGGAGACGCACCACGGGACCTACCAGGGCACCCGCATGACGTCCGACGGCACCACGGACAAGCCGATCCTCGGCCCGCAGCTCAACGGCAACGGCTTCGCCCTCATCAAGGACACCGACGGGGGCGCGCTCGACGGCGACACTGCCTACGACAAGGCCGTCGGCCCCACGCAGTTCCTGCCGTCCACCTGGGCGCTCTACGGCGCCGACGGCAACGGCGACGGCAAGAAGGACCCCAACAACATCTACGACGCCGCGCTCGGCACCGCCAAGTACTTGTGCGCGGGCGGCAAGGACATGAACAGCGCGGCGGATCTCGACAGGGCGATCCTCAGCTACAACCCCTCGCGCGAGTACGTGAACGCCGTCACGTCCTGGATGCGCGCCTACAAGGAGGGCAACGTGCCCTCCCTGCCGGACCCCGCGGGCAAGCCGTCGGGCAACACGCCCGGGGGGAGCGGGACTCCGGCGGTTCCGTCCGGGCCGTCGGCGCCTCCGGCATCCGGGGCATCCCCCAAGCCGCCGAAGCAGACGCCTCCTTCGAAGCAGACGCCGCCGTCGAACGGCGGGAAGCCCGGCAAGCCCGGCGGCGGCAACAAGCCGGGGGGCGACACCAACAAGCCCGGTGACGGCGGCACGCACAAGCCCGGTGGCGGCGGCACCGACAAGCCCGGTGGCGGGGACAACAAGCCCGTCCCGCCCGCCCCCGCGAGCCGGCTGGAGCGCATCGGCGACGACCGCGCCTGGGAGACCTACGCCGGCGAGGCGTTCAAGGAGCGGGCCCGCGTCCTGGTCAAGGACAAGTCCGGCAAGCCGGTGGCGGACGCCCGCGTACGGTTCGAGGCCGGCGGCGGGACCGGGGCCGCGTTCGCGGACGGCTCGGCCTCGATCACCATCACCACCGCGAAGGACGGCACGGCCACCGCGCCGAGTGTCGTGGCGGGGCCGAGGAGCGGCGACGTCACGCTGACGGCGACGGTCGTCGGCCGCGACATCCCGGCGGTCAAGTTCGCCGGCACGGTCAAGGTGCGGGCGGCGAAGCAGATCGACGTCGTCGGCAAGCCCGAGCTGAAGGCCGCGCCCAACGGCGCGTTCGCCGACCGCATCCAGATCAAGGTCCTGGGCGAGGGCGGCAAGGACGTGATCGGGGCGGACGTGACCGTGTCGGTGACCAAGCCCGACGGGAAGACCGTCCCGGACGGCGGCCCCTACTTCAAGGGCAAGGGCACCGACGCCAAGCCGGTACGCATCCTGAAGGCGGGCACGACCGACAAGGACGGCGTCCTGACGCTCCCGGAGCTGCTGACGGACGACAAGTCGGGCGCGTATGCGCTGCGTTTGGAGACGGCCGACGGAGCGGTGCTGATTGTCCAGCTGACGGTGACGGCACTGGGGGCGTCGACGCCCCCGGCGACGCCCACGCCTCCGGCGCCGGCCAAGTAGCCCCTGCGCCGCACGGCACCGCCGGACTCCGCCGTCGTGGTTGCGCGCCGCGGCGGCGGATTCAAGGGTGGGGCACCGTTGGCCTGCCTGCAGCACGGAGTCGGCTGCGGCCGGGCCGAAGGATGCCGCCGCACCCTTGGCCCACAGCTCAGGTGAAGGATGCGGCCGCATCCTTCACCCCGCCGCGACGGCGCTCAGTCACAGCGGCGGTACCCGGCGGTGCCGGACCTGCCTGAGCCCGTACGGCACCGCCGGGCTCCACCATCGGGGTTGATCGCCGCCGCGGCGGATTCAAGGGTGCGGACACCCTTGACCCCGTGCCCGCGCCCAGGCGGAGGCGGCACCTCCGGACTCCGCGGCGGAGAGGGCGCGGGGCCCGCCGCGCAGGCGCTCAGGCGTCCCCCGCCCCCAGATCCTCCGCCACCGGTTTGCCCGTCAGGGCCGCCAGGCTGTGGCGGACGTGGGCCATGTGGGCGCGCAGTTCCTCGCGGCGCTCCTCGTGTTCGCGGAGGATCCGTTCCACGTCGCGCACGACGCGCTCCTCGCGGACCCGCGCCTGCGCGATGAGGGCGGCCCCCTGTGCGTCGGCGTCCTCCTGCCCGTGCCGCGCCGCCTCCTCCGCCTCCGCGTAGCGCCGCTGCGCTTCGGCCAGGGTGTTGCGCGCGTACTCCTCCATCGCCGCGATGCGCGTGTCGAGCGCGGCCTCCCGCTCGGCGATCTCCCGCCCGGCGGTCTCCCAGCGCTCGGCGTGGTCCTTCTCCTGCTCGGCGAGCGCGGCGGCGGTACGTTCCCGCATCTCGGTGAGCGCCGCCGCGGCGTCCTCGCGCCGCTGCTTGGCGTCGCGGCGGGCGACGGCGACGACGTCGTCGGCGACGGTCTCGGCGGCGACGAGCGCCTGCCGTGCCCATTCGTCGGCCTCGGCGCGCAGGGAGGTCGCCTGTCCGTGCGCGGCGTCCCGGACGGCCCGCCCGTGCGCCTCCGCCGCGTCCATCATCTCGGCGGCCGCGGCCTCGGCCCGCTCCCGCAGCCCGGCGGCTTCGGCCTGGGCGGTGACGAGCAGGCCCTGGGCCCGCTGGCCGAGCGACTCGTACGTCTGGGGTGGGAGCTGCGCCACCACCTGTCCGAGGCGCTGGGCCTCCTCCTCCATCTCGCGCGCGAGTACGGTCAGCCGCGCCACCCGCTCCCAGGCCGCGTCCCGCTGCCGCGCGAACTCGGCGAGAGCGCGATCCACCTGCTCGGGCCGGTAACCCCGGCCCCGTACGACGGAGAATCCGTCGGGAGACACCGATGCACTCATCCTTGAAGCCCCTTATATCCCGGATGTCCGGTATGTGACGCAGTCTGGCGCACATCATCCCCGGACCACGGGAAGTGCCGATGACGCGACACTCCGCCCGCTCCTTGTGTCAAGGATGCGCCAACCTACGACACGGGGCGTCCGACCCTCATCCCGGATCGGACGCCCCGCGCCCTCAACGCCCCGCCGCCGCGGCTAGAACAGGCCGTCCCACATCTGCTCCACCAGGACCGACCACCAGTTCTCCGGCGATGCCAACGCGGCCGTGTCCAGCGCCATCAGCTGTTCCTGGAAATCCACCGTCCAGCGGCCCGCCTGCTCCGGCGTCAATCCGTAGCGCCAGCGCCACATCTTCCCGAGCAGCGCCAAAGAGCGAACGAACTGAGGCAGGCTCGTGTTGACGAACTGCGGAGGAACGGACGAACCGCCCGGCCCCGCCTCCAGCGGCACCGCCACGATGTGCGCCGTGCCGTACTGCACGCACAGCTGCTTGCCGAAGTCCGTGCCCATCACCAGGTACGAGCCCGCGTCCGGCGCCGCCTGCACGTGCCGCTCCGCCGCCAGCTCCGCCAGCGTCGGCACCGGCCGGCCCGGCTGCGCCTGGCCCCAGAAGAACGGCCCGCAGTCCACGGGCACGCCCGCCCACACCAGCGTCTGCGCGACGACGTCCGGCACGCCCTGGCGCGACACCGCGCGCTGCTCGAACCGGAACACGCCCTGCGGGCCGAAGGACTCGGCCAGCTCCCGGGCCACCACGTCCGGGCCGACCGGCGGCGCCTGCTGCACCTGGCCGGGCTGCGGCAGCGGCACCCGGTTCGGCGCCGGGCGGGCCGGGCCGTCCGCGACCTGGTGCAGCTCGCCCTGATGCTCGATCAGGTGCCGGACGCCCTGCTGGCGCGTGGCGTGGTCGCGGCCGTACGCGGCCGTGTGGCTGATCGTCGCCTGCGGCCAGTTCTCCCGCACCATGCGGGCGCAGTAGCCGCCGGGGCCGTCGCACGACTCCAGCTCCGTGTGCAGCTCCAGCACCTGCTCGCGGGGCACGTTCAGCCCCATCAGCTCGTGCAGGATCTGCCACTCCGGGTGCGGCGTGCCCGGCGCGCTGCGCCGGATGAGCTGCTGCTCGGAACCGTCGTGCGCGCGGTAGCGCAGGACCGCCATGTAGCCCGGGCCGACGGTCGGGAGACCGGTGGGCGCCTGGGGGTAGCCGTACGCCGGGGCCGCGCCTTGCGGAGCGGCCGGGGCCTGCGGAGCGGCCGGTCCCTGCGGCACCGGGGGCATGCCGGGCCCGCCGGGGCTCGCGAGCATGGTGGCGGCGTGGTGCACCCCACCGGGGCCGGGGGGCGGCGTGCCCGGGCCCTGTCTCTTCTC
>NZ_JBAMDC010000379.1:0-6198 GCF_036961605.1 Streptomyces sp. KLMMK | reverse complement strand
CGGCGTCGAGGAAGGCGGGCCCGGTGGGATACCGCTCCCAGCTCCCGGGCTCCGGCGCCCCCGGCGGGGGCAGCGGCGCGGGCGACGGCTCGGCCTCGATCCGGGCGTGCCGGGGCGGTACGGCCAGCTGCAGCACGTCGGCGAGCGAGCCGGCGTACCGGTCGGCGACGGCCCGGCAGAGCTCGTAGAGCGCAGGGCTGAGCACCGGCTCCGGAGAGAGGACCTGGGCGATCGCGGCGAGCGGCCCCTGGTAGTCGGACTCGGCCACCCGGTCGACGATGTACCCGTCGAGGAGCCCGCCGCCCTCGCGGCGGCCCCCGCGCACATTGCGCGTCCCGGCCCCGAAGCGCACCCGGACCCGCACCCCGGGCCGGGCGTCCGCGTCGAGCTCCTCGGGCACGGCGTAGTCCCACAGCCGGTCCAGGTGGACGGGCCCCTTGTCCACGAGCACCCGCGCGACGGGCAGCGTCTTGGCCAGGGGGGCGTTCCGCCATGTGCGCGGCTTGGCCTTGGGCGCCTTCGCCTTGGCCTCGCGCACGCTCTCCCGTATGAGCGCGAGCTGCTCCCCGTGCTCCGGAGGCTTGCCCTGGGACCGCCCGTTCTCGCTGCTCACAGCCACAGTCCTACCAGACGCCACTGACAACGGAGCCCTCAGCGCGAACCCACCGGCGCCCGGTCCCCGCCGACAGGGATACCGGCCGCACACCGCCCGAGAAGCCGATGGGTAGAGGAAACGGGAAACCCCTCATCTCGCCTTGTTCCGCCGGGGCCCGCTGCCGCACGCTGATGCGCGGCGCAGCAAGGCTTCCCGGTCGGACGGTCACCGGAGGTCGATGGTGCTGGAGCGGTCGCGCGCGTTCGGGCTGGAGCTACGCAGACGCCGTTTGGAAGCGAACCTGTCCCTGGCAGAGCTGGGCAGGTTGGTGCACTACAGCAAGGGCCAGCTGAGCAAGGTGGAACGGGGACTCAAATCCCCGAGCCCGGCACTGGCCCGGCTCTGCGACGCACAGCTCGGAGCAGGAGGCAGCCTCGCGGGGATGGTGCCGGAACGGGCGCCCGCACCCGGGCTGCTGCCGTCCACCCACGACAGTGAGGTATGGCTGATGCACTTGAACAAGGACGGAGCGGGTTCCTTCCAGCCTCTGGGCCGCCGGCAGGTGATCGCCGCGGGTGCCGTTTCGGCCCTGTCCCTGGGTCTGGGGGGCGGGGTGAGCGTTTCCGTCGACACCGGGGCGGCGAACCTGATCGACGCGCACCAGTCGATGTTCCACCAGTTCCGGCGGCTCGGTCAGGCGACAGGCCCCGGCGCGGTGCTCCCCTCCCTGATAGCTCAGACGCACAGCCTCGAGCAGCTCGCCGCGGGTTCGGGTGCAGGCAGCCGGCGAGCGCTGCTCGTGCTCGCCTCCCGGTATGCGGAATACACAGGCTGGATGGCGCAGGAGTCGGGGAACGACGAGGCGGCCCTCTGGTGGACCGACCGCGCCGCCGAGTACGCGGCGGCCGGACACGACAGAGGCCTCACCGTGTACGCCCTGGTACGACGCGCTCTGATCAGCCTCTTCCGCGGGGACGTGGGCCAAGCCGTGGAACTGGCCGGGCATGCCCTCGGCAGCGACGTCTCCCCGCGCGTGCGGGGCCTAGCGGCGCAGCACCTGGCGCAGAGCCACGCGGTGGGCGGGGACTACACCGCCTGCATGCGTGCCCTGGACCGGGCACGTGACCTCCTTGCGCTCGCTTCGGAGGATCCGGTGGCCGTAATCGGCACCTCCCAGTTGACCGACGTAGTGTCGATGTTCACCGGCTGGTGCCTCTACGAGCTCGGTCGGCCGCAACAGGCCGCAGAGACACTCGACCGGGAGACTGCCGGCATCCCCGCACATGCCCTGCGTACGCGTGCCCGCTACGGCGTTCGCCGGGCGCTCGCACACGCCGCCGCCGGGGAGATCGACCACGCCTGTGAAGTGGTCAGTGAACTCCTCCCCTCCGTCGGCACCGTGCACTCCGCGACGATCGTCACCGATCTGCACCGCCTGAGCCGCGTCCTGGGCCGCCATCCCCGCAACCCTTCGGTCCGTGCGCTCGGCCCGGCTCTCGCCGGTGCGCTGGGCACGGCCGCCTCCTGACGACCAACGAGAGAGGGCACCGCACCGTGCACGAAATCTTCATCAATTACCGCACCGGCTCGGGTGGCAAGGAGACCTCCTACCTTTTCGACGACCACCTGTCGCGCCGCTTCGGCGACGACAGCGTCTTCCGGGCGGGTAAATCCATCCCACCGGGCACGGATTACGTCGACGCCCTGGTCAACGGAGTGCGGCGCAGCAGCGTGCTCCTCGCGCTCATCGGGCCCGACTGGCTCGACGAGCCTGACCGGAAGAGGCCGGGACGCAGAGCTCTGGCCAACAGAGCCGACTGGGTGCGCCGGGAGATCGAGGAGGCCTTCGCCTGCGGGGTGCTCGTCGTCCCTGTGCTGCTGGGCCGGAAAACGGAGCAGCTGGACCGGTCGCGCTTACCGGAATCACTGGCCAGGCTGGCCACATGTCAGTACGAGAGGTACTCGCAGCGCAACGCCACGACCGATATAGCCAGGATCGGCGACCGGATCGCCAAACAGGTTCCCCGGCTGGCGGCGCTGGACCAGCAGGCGGCCCCGGCCCCGGCCGCACGGACGCGCGTCCAGCCGGATCCGGAGGAGCATGTCAGCGCCCGGCACGGCTCCATCGGCACGTTCGTCAACGACGCCCACGCCCCGTTTCACACCGGATTTGGGACCCAGGTCAACGGGACTCAGGTCAACGGGGACGGAACCAATTACCACGCCGGGGACAACCGAGGCGGGGTCCGGCAAAACTTCGGGCCGCGGGGTAAGGGCGAGAAGCGATGACCCACGGCTTCGGCACCTTCGTGACCGACTCCCACGGGCCCATGCACAGCGGGGACGGGACTCAGTTCAATTTCTACCTCCGAGAGGCCGCCTCACGCCTTCGCGCACCGGGCCGGAGCCCCCGGGCCTTCGCCCCGGACGATCTCGGACGTCTCTACCCGAGCTTCGTGGAACCGCCCGGGTTCGATCAGGCACGTGAAGTCCTGCGCAGGCACAGGACCGTCCTGCTGAGCGGCCGGACCGGCAGCGGTCGACACACGGCGGCACTAATGCTGCTGCACGAGGCGGGCACGGAAACGAACGGATTCCACGAACTCCCCGACACCCGGGACGACGTCGACCAGGCCGCCCTGGACACGAGCTCCATCGGCGACCGCAGCCGCCTGGTCCTGAACCTGTCGAACAGCGACCCGGATCAGTACATCGCGGTGCAGCAGGAGCTTTCCGGCTTCCGTGCGGAGCTGTTGCGGCATGACGCCCTGCTCGTGATCGTGCTTCCCCTGCATCTCGCCTACCTCCAGCAGGACGGTCTGGAACACCTCACCGCTGAGCTGGATCGTCCGGACGGGAGCGAGGTGCTGATGCGGCACCTCCAGCTCGCAGACATCCGTCCGGACCACGGTGATCTCGCCTCGCCACGGCTGGCGTCCTACTTGGCCTCAGCGTCCATGGGCGAGCTCTCCCGGCTCGCCGACCGCATCCGCCGTGCTCGGGACTCCGGCCCTCCCCGCAGCGGTTTCGCGCAGTGGTGCACGGAGGCGCTGGACACCCTGGCAGACCGCAGGTCCGAGGTGGCAGCCTTCGTCGCCTCGCTGGGCAGGGGGCGCCAGCGCGCGCTGGCGCTGGCACTGGCCATGTTCCACGCGTCCTCACCCGACGTGGTCTTCCACGCCACCACGAAGCTGCTGACGGTCGTGGGCCATCCGGAGGATGAACAGCCCCGGCTGGAGCACATGGACCTCACGACCGAGCTCGCCTCCATCAAGGCTGCAACCGGGCCGGACGGCCTGGTCCGGTTCCGTACCCCGGCCTACGCTCCCGCTCTCCGCACCCATTTCTGGACCTACCTCCCCGACCTGCGTCCCGGATTCCGTGAGTGGGTGGGACGGTGTGTTCAAGAGCTCGTACTGGGCGCGGAGGGGCGCACCGACCTGGTCCTCCGCTTCGCGGCGGAGACTCTGCGCACAGATCAGCCGGAGGGTCTGTGGGAGCTGGCGGAACAGTGGTCACGACGGGACGCGTCCGGCCGTTTTCTGCCGGACGCCGTTCTGGCCCTCGCCGAAGGGCTGCGCCATGACCGGCACGGTCGCGCCTTCCGCAAGTGGATCTATGACAAGGCACGCACTCCCGATCTCTCCCGAGGGCTCAGGCGGGTACTCATCCTCATGTGCTCCGAAACCATGGTCAAGAGCCACCCGGAGCAGGCTGTGGTACGGCTCCACCACTTGGCGCGGCAAAAGGCGGAAGGGCCTGGGAGCCCGGCCTCTCAGGCCCTGATCGAGCTGGCTGAGAGGAACGACCGCCTGGTGCCCTTCCTCCTGGACCGCCTGGCCCCCGGCCGGTGGCTCGTCGACGGAGCGATCTTCTACGAGGTCGCCGCCCTCGCCGCCCGCCGCCGCCCGCTCTGCCTCGTCGTTCCGGTGCGCGCCGGACTCACCGCGGGCTGGGCCGCTGTGCTCCGGCACTGCCCCGACGAACAGTGGGGGCCGCACGTGCAGCGTTGGTTGTGCGTCGCGAACGGTGCCGACACGCATGCGGACCTGCTGCTCGACATCCTGGTGGACGCCGGATCCCGGAGCCCCGGCGCGTTCGGCCGGCTGCACGTCATCAGCCGCGACTGGTCACACGCTTCCTCCGAGGAACGAGCACACCGCCGCACGCTCTTCCGTGCCCTCTCGCTGAAGTTCGATGCTGCTCAGGGCATCGGGACCCCCGCCGCCCGCGCGTGACATCCGATCCGGGAGATCTTCCATGAGTTCCGGCCACAAGACCATGACGTTCTTTGTGACCCTCATCGGCGCGCTCGTCCTCACGATCGCGGGTCTGAGCCTCGACTGGCCTCTGTGGGTTTGGGCGGTGCTCGGCACCATCCTCGTGACCGGCGCCGTGCTGACTGGGCGGGCCGCCCACGGGCACCGGGGACCGATACCGCGAGAGCTGATGCTGGAGCCGGACTCGCCCCTACCCCATGTGGAGAGATGGGAACGGGTGGTGTCCGACGTCGCCCTGCCCAGCGCGCTGGACGACTACGATTTCCTCTTCTCCGCAACGATCCGCTGGTGCCCGGCGGACACGTCGTCCGACGCTCCGTACATCAACCCCGGCGCAATCGCCGTTGAAGCGATCCTGGAGCGTGCTCAGCAGATCACCATCCTGCAACCACCGCACCGGAGCTCACTGGCCCAGCACCAGCTGAACGGAGCGCTGGGCACGATGCTCCCCGCCCACGGAGGCCGGGTCAAAGCCATGGCCGAAGGGGTGGCGCTGAGGCTCACGGACGCGGACCTGGAGCGCCTCGACAAGCTCGCCACTGTACGCAAGGACGAGGACGTCTGGGAACACGAGCGCAATTGGGAGCGGAACAAGCGGGCGTACCTGAGCAAGGACGTGTTCAAGGACACGGGCAGCGCCGTGGTGTGGTGGATGGCGAAGAACGACGACGAGGTGGAGAGGACGGTGAGCCTCATAGGGCCGCTCGCCCAACTGACCTCAGCCGCCAACAACGAGGAGGTTCCTGAGCCCTTCCGGCACCTGATCACACCTTCGGTGAACGCGCAGACGTCGGTGTTCGAAGATATCGTCTCCGATGAGGACGCCGAGGAGGGGAGGGAGGTGTCCCGGTTGCTGACAGCCATGATGGACCACGTGGGGATGGACGAAGGGGAACGCGCCCTCTTCGCCAGACGAGTGGCGGACGCACTGGCCGCGCCCGGCCCGGAGCACGACGACGGCAGTACCGCCGTCGCGGCCGACGCGGCCGAGGCGATCCGGCGCCACTTCGACGCCCCGCAGCCCCCGGACGAGTCCGAGGTGGATGACGAGGACGGGATCTGACAGAACAGCGGCCCGGACCCCGAGAAGGGTGTCCGGGCCGCTGTCGCGTCCTGAGGGCCGGGGTTACAGACCGACGGCCTTCTTCAGGGCCTCCACGCGGTCGGTGCGCTCCCACGTGAAGTCCGGGAGTTCACGGCCGAAGTGGCCGTACGCGGCGGTCTGCGCGTAGATCGGGCGCAGCAGGTCCAGGTCGCGGATGATCGCGGCCGGGCGGAGGTCGAAGACCTCGGCGATCGCGTTCTCGATCTTGTCCGTGTCGA